>JAGYIK010000001.1 GCA_018402605.1 Litorivicinus sp.
GGATCTTGGTCTTTTGATGGCGTGCGTGTCCAGTTTTCGGGGGCGTTCAATTCCGCGAGACTGGGTCTTTTTTGGTGAGGTGGGCTTATCCGGCGAAGTGCGCCCGGTAGCCTCAGGGCAAGAGCGAATTCGAGAGGCGGCAAAACACGGCTTTGTGCGTGCGATTGTGCCTCTGGCGAATGCCCCGAAACAACCGATCAGTGGCATGATGGTGTCACCGGTCACGCGGTTAAGCGAAGTGTTGGAGATATTTGATGAAGCCTGATTTAGAAGCCCTGCGTCGCGACTATCAACTCGGCCAGCTGACAGAGGAAGCCGCCGGTGCCGATCCAACTGCGTTATTTGGTCAATGGCTCAAAGATGCCGCTGATGCTGGGCAACTCGAACCCAATGCAATGACCCTAGCAACCGTGGATACGATGGGTCGTCCGCATGCGCGAATTGTGTTGTTGAAAGGGCAGCGTGAGCGTGAATTTTTGTTCTACACCAACTATCTGAGCCACAAAGGCGAAGAGCTACTGGCAACACCCCAGGCGGCGTTGTGTTTCTGGTGGGATCAGCTAGAGCGGCAAGTGCGCGTTGAAGGATCGGTTGAGAAACTGAGCGATGCGGAGAACGATGCCTATTTTCAGGAACGACCCTATGGGTCGCGTCTTGGTGCATGGGCAAGTGCGCAGTCTCAAGTCATTGAGTCGCACGAGGTATTGACTCGCGCGATTGAAGAATTAAAGACAACCTATTCGGAGGCTGTGCCTAGACCCTCCCATTGGGGTGGGTATGCACTGACCGCGACCCGCATCGAGTTTTGGCAAGGTCGCTCTTCGCGTCTGCATGACCGACTCGATTACGAGTTTGCAGGCGGGCATTGGAATCGCGTTCGGCGTTCCCCATAACTCGCGTGTGCACTGCAAAAACCGCCATCTGATACCGAGGATCTCATGCCATTGTTGTTGAAACTGCTGATTGCAGTTGTCTGGGCGCTACCGGCGCGCGCTGAAATTGTTGTAACTGCATCACCCCTGATCGAACTGGCTGCTGCAGCTGAGTCCACCTATCCAGCGAATGTTGAACCGATCGATACTGCGCTGGTTTCTGCCGGCATTGGTGCGGAGATCGTGCAAATTCATGCGCGCGCAGGCGATGCGGTGGCTGAAGGTCAACGGCTCGTTTCATTGGATTGCCGCGACACACAGCTTGCTGAGTCACTTGCACGCGAGGTGCATGCTGAAGCCGTCGAACAACTGGCCTTCGCGCGCAGGCAAGCAGAGCGAGTTGCAAAACTTGCAGCCAGCAATATTGCGAGCGAAGAACTCAAAGATACGCGAGCCACCGAAGTGTTATTTGCGCAACGACGCTTAGCTAAAGCGCAGGTGAGCCTCGATGACGCCAAGCTCGACACTTCGCGATGTGAGGTTCGGGCACCCTTTGATGCGGTAGTGACTCGGGAACTGGCATTTATTGGAACGCGTGTGGCAGTCGGGATGCCGATCATGGAGCTCGTCTCGCAGGCTGTTGAAGTCCGCGCTCGATTGCCCCTCGATATGCGTGGCACGCTGACCGAACAAGTGCACTTCACATCTCCCTTGGGCACTGTGCCGTTGACATTGAAATCGGCCGGACAATCTGTCGAAACCGAGACAGGAACTCGATTGGTGCGGTTTGTTGGCGACAGCACAGTGTTGGAGCCCGGCACACCAGGGCGCATCCGAATCCAAACCGGTGGGTTGCGGCTCAGTGCTGATTATCTCGTTGAACGCTCAGGTCAACTTGGAGTCATGTTGGTTGAGGGAACGACCGCGCGATTTGTTCCACGAGCAAACGCCTCGCTAGGTCAACCTGTTGATGTCAGTGATCTCTCGCTACAGAGTATGGTGATTCGTGATGGGCGATTCCGCGTGCGCGATGGCGAGACGGTGGTCGTCAATCCATGATGGGATTTGCCCGTATTCTGATTGGGAACCCAGTCCTGACGAACCTCACATTTGTCTTGGTATTGGCGATGGGCGCCATGTCCTATTGGTCCCTGCCGAGGCAGCAAGACCCCACCATCAATTTCAACTGGATCGTCATCGTCACCGCGTGGCCTGGTGCCTCTGCCCTTGATGTTGAGAGTCAAATTACCGATCCGATGGAAGAAGCGATACAGCGGGTCGATGATCTCGACTTTGTCTCAAGCTATTCACGAGAGGGTCAATCCTCAATTTTGGTGCGGTTTGAAGATGTCTCCGATACGGTATTTCAAAGGCGCTTAGCGGATTTGCGGCGCGAAGCGAATTCAGCTGAAGCAGAATTCCCGGGTGAAGCCTCAGAGCCTGTATTTATTGAGATTACCTCATCAAACGCCTTTCCAGCTGCGACGCTCGCGCTTGTGGGCTCGGGTGATGATGACAGCCTGAGAAAGCAAGCGATTCTGATTGAGAAAGAGCTTGAGCGCTGGCGTCGCGTGGACCGGGTTGATTTGCAGGGGATTGGTGCACCTGAAATTCGAATTGAGTTTGATCCCGTGCAACTTGCATCGCGTGGATTAGCCCCGAGTGACGTCGCAAATACAGTCACTGCATACTTTCAAGATCTCGCCGCCGGTGAACTGACGGTTGGCGATAACAACTGGTTGGTTCGCATTAAAGGCAAATCCACTGATGCCTTCGCCCTCAATGATTTTCCGATTTTGAGTCGTGGGGGGAACGTGCGATTGGGTGATGTCGCCCAGGTGACGCGGACCCAAGCGGAGCGCTCTGAATTGGTGCGATACGAAGGCCAGCCGGCGGTGTTGTTAGCCGTGATGAAGGCGGAGAATGCCAATACGCTTGAGTTGGTGGATGAGGTGAAAGCCTATCTCGACGAGCGAAATACGCTGCAAACTGCAACTGGCACCAAACTGGTTTTAATCGACGATCAAACCATACCCACCCGGAAAGCGCTGTCGATTATGCAGAACAATGCACTGATTGGCTTATTGCTCGTCCTCGGTGTTGCTTGGCTTTTTCTGGGTCTAAAAATTGCCACCCTCACCGCCATCGGTATCCCTTTTATTTTGGCGGGCACATTTTGGATTTTGGGCGGTTTAAACCAGACACTGAATGTGACAGTGCTGCTTGGCGTGGTGATTGCGCTCGGGATGCTGGTCGACGATGCCGTGGTGGTAGTCGAGGCGATTTATTATCGGATTGAACGTGGTTTGCATGGCCTGGATGCGATTGCCGATGCGCTGCGGGAGACCGCCGCACCGGTGACTGCGGCTGTATTAACGACGGTCGCTGCCTTTATGCCGCTGATGCTGCTTCCGGGCATCCTCGGGAAGTTCATGATGGTGATTCCGTTGGTCGTATCGATTGCGCTTCTGATCAGCTTGATCGAAGCATTTTGGATGTTACCCGGGCATGTCTTGAGTTCAGGGATGCAATTGAACACCGAGAGTCGGATGCAAAAGTTTCGGACCCGTCTGAACCGTTCGATTCGACATCTATATACGCACCTACTCGTTCGGGCGTTGCGGCGACCGATTCTTACGCTCAGCCTCGCTGTGGTCACGTTCCTCGGTGCCGTTGGATTGCTCGCGACCGGTCAAATTCGCGCGGATTTCTTTGCCTCGGATCCGATACGGGTCTTTTATGTCAACATCGATACAGAACCTGGTGCGCGCCTCGAGACCACACTTGAGATGACGCTCCGTGCGGAAGAGGTGGTGATGTCCCACCTCGAGCCGGGTGAGGCCCGCGGTGTGGTCTCCTATGTGGGTCAGCAATTCACCCAAACTGAGCCATTGCGTGGCAGTCATTTGGGTCAGATCTTGGTTGGTTTGCAGCCCGAAGGTCGCCAAGTCACAGAGATTGTCGAGGGGATGCGCAGTGCGCTTGAGCGTGTGCCCGGCCCATCGCGTGTGACCTTCTTGGAACTCGCCGGAGGTCCGCCAGCAGCGATGCCGATTTCGATCAAAGTTCGGGGCTCTGACTTTACTGAATTGCGACGCGCTGCGGATGAAGTCAAACAGATTCTTGCTGGTACGCCCGGTATCAAAGACATCACCGATGACGCGTCAGATGGACGATTAGCACTCGATATGCGTTTTGACGGCAATCAGATCTCACGCACCGGCATTACGCCGACCGAAATTGCACGCAACGTGCGCATGTTGGTCAACGGAGAAATCGTGGCATCTGTGCAAGACCAAGGTGAGACCGTCGACATTCGGGTGATTGCCGATGCACAGCAGATGTCATCCCCTGAGCGGTTATTGGCTGCGCAGTTACCGAGTCGTGACGGTGTATTGGTGCCACTGGGTGAGCTTGTCAATGTCGAGCGCGTGCCGGCGCTTGGAACCATTCGTCATTACAATTTTCGCCGCACGATCACTGTCGAAGCCGATATTGACAGTGAGGTCACTGACACAGGACCGCCAATATGGCTGTGATGGCCGCTTGGGAGTCGTTCAAGCCAAAGTTACCCTGACGTGAATCTCGATTTTTCAGGTGAGCTCGATGATATCCAAGAGAGCTTGGATTCTATCGGGGTGTTGTTTTTATTTGGGCTTGGGGTCATGTATCTGATTCTGGGCACGCAGTTCAAAAGTTACGGACAACCCGTGTTGATCTTAGTGACAGTTCCACTGGCCTTTACGGGTGTTGTTCTGGGCCTCTTCGTGACTTCAAATCCGCTCTCGCTCTATACCCTATACGGTGTTGTGGCGCTTGCCGGCATTGCTGTGAATTCCGCGATTGTATTGATCAGTGCCGCCAACGATCGACTGCGGCTTGGCATGAGTTTGAAGCATGCCACCCTCTATGCGGGTCGCCGTCGCGTGGTACCTATTGTGATTACCGTGCTGACCACAATAGCGGGTTTGTTCTCTTTGGCGGCGGGTCTCGGAGGCGATTCGTTGATTTGGGGCCCGGTGGCGACGGCCATTGTATGGGGGCTTGGTTTCAGTTCCATCTTGACCTTGTTTGTCGTCCCTGTGCTGTATTACCTCACAGGTAAACGACGCGAAGTGCGCTTAAATCCAGCTGCCGAGCTCTAATTTTCAGCTCTTGAAAAATGATTTCCTGAACTTATGTTCGATTTTGAGATGCCAATTTGGGTCTCATAGTGAACTGCCCTGTCTGATGAAGGGCCATTTAGATCGCTTTAGGAGGATCACATGACTGTAGACTTATCACCCCTATATCGCACTGCCATTGGTTTCGATCGTTTGGCGAGTATGTTGGAAAATGCCAACCGTCTCGAGAGTGCGGGTTATCCCCCATACAACATCGAAGTCGTTGGTGAAGATCAATATCAGATCACCATGGCTGTTGCGGGATTTAAAGATTCTGAACTGTCCATCGAGTCGAAGCAAAATGAGCTGACGGTGTCTGGGCAAAAGGCAGAGGATGACGAAGCCGCTGAGCGAAAATTCCTGCATCGCGGTATCGCGAATCGGAATTTCGAGCGGAAGTTCCAACTGGCCGATCATGTCTTCGTGAAAGGCGCGCGCATGGAACACGGACTACTGCATGTTGAGTTGTATCGTGAATTGCCGGAAGCGCTGAAACCACGGAGTATCGCCATTGAGACGGGTCATCTGATCGAAAATCAATCCTGACCGACCAAGGCCCGGTTCATCCGGGCCTTTTTGTATGACTTGATCTTGATCACGTTTCCGAGCGCTACGCGATCAGTTGTCATCGAAATGACTTCATCTTATTGTGCAATGCAGGAAATCGTCGGTTGCAAGGATTCGCATGACACCCATCACTCGCCTCACGAACACCACCTATGATGAGTTATCCGTTGGGATGTCCGCTTCGATCGAGAAGCGGCTGACGATGGATGACATACGCTTATTTGCGGTGATGACCGGTGATGTGAACCCCGTCAGTCTGGATGCACAGTATGCGAAATCGAGCCGATTTCACGACATCGTAGCGCATGGTATGTGGGGTGGAGCACTCATCTCGACGGTGCTGGGCACTGAATTACCGGGTGCTGGGACAGTGTATGTGCGTCAATCCTTGGATTTCCAAAAGCCCGTCCGGATTGGCGATGCACTGACCGTGACGGTCACGGTGCAGGAAAAACGTCCCGATGCGCAGGTGGTGTTCGCCTGTGATGTGGTGAATCAGGCAGGTGACCAGGTGTTGTCGGGTCAGGCGATTGTTCTGGCCCCAACCGAAAAGATTGAATCCGAGATCGTCGAGTTACCGGATGTGTTCCTCAATGAACGTCGCCACATCACGCGACTCTTGCAGCGTGCCGCGGCCTACCGCCCGTTGCGGGTTGCTGTCGTTCACCCTTGTGACGAAGTGTCTCTCGGAGGTGCGCTCAGTGCCCGAGCCCATGGGTTGATTGAGCCGATCCTGATCGGTCCTCGCATGAAGATTCAGGGTGTCGCCGATGCCTGCGATTTTGATTTAGGTGGTGTTGAAATTGAGTCTGTTGAGCACTCGCACGCCGCCTGTATTCGAGCCGTTGAGTTATGTCAGGCAGACCGCGTCGATGCCGTGATGAAAGGGAGCCTGCACACCGATGAACTGATGGCGGCCTTGCTGGCGCGCTCATCTGGGCTGCGCACCGAGCGGCGAGTGAGTCACGTTTTTGTGTTTGATGTGCCGACTTATCCGAGGCCCCTGTTAATCACAGATGCCGCAATCAACATATCTCCTGACTTATTGGCCAAGCGCGATATCGTGCAAAGTGCGATCGACCTTGCGCACGCGCTCGAAATTCCTGAACCCAAAGTTGCGATTTTGTCAGCGGTCGAGACAGTCACGTCGACAATCCCATCGACTTTGGATGCGGCAGCACTGTGCACGATGGCGCTGCGTGGTCAGATTTCTGGGGGGATCGTCGATGGTCCGCTGGCGTTTGATAACGCGATTTCAGAAACGGCCGCCCGCATCAAAGGGATCCGATCACCTGTCGCCGGACAGGCAGATATTCTGGTGACGCCTGATCTCGAGTCCGGGAACATGTTGGCAAAGCAATTGGAGTATCTGGCGCATGCTGAGGGTTCCGGGATTGTGATGGGCTTGCGGTTGCCGATTATTTTGACCAGTCGGGCTGATGATGAAGTCTCTCGTCTGGCCTCCTGCGCGTTAGCAACCATTTTGCATCAGTATCGGCAGGTCCAGCCCACATGATTTATGTGATCAATGCCGGTTCATCGAGCGTGAAGTTTTCGGTGTTCACTGAATCTCCCCTGACGGAGGTTGTATCTGGGCAGGCGGCGCTTCGGGATACGGAGATCGTCCTGCAGGCGCAAGTCTTTGGCACGCCGTATGAATCAACATATCCAGCGCCAGAGACCGAGCAGACTGCGGTGATGTCTTTGGTGCATGCGGCGACTGTGCTGCTGACGGAGCAGGTTGATGAGAGCCCCCGAATGATTGTGCATCGTGTGGTGCATGGGGGAACAGGCTTCGTTAAGCCCATTATTGTGTCGCCGGAAATTAGAGAAGCACTCGAACACCTTGTCGATCTTGCCCCGCTGCATCAGCCGGTGAACTTGGCGGCTATTGATGCCTGTGCCGGTTTGTTTCCGGACATACCGCAAATTGCATGCTTTGATACGGCATTTCATGCAGACCAGAGCGATCTTGAGACGCACTTCGCGTTGCCAGCAGAGCTGTTTGCGCGCGGGATCCGAAAATATGGATTTCACGGGTTGTCATACAGCTACATCGTGAGCCAGTTTCCGCGCTTTGCGATTCCCAATAGCGCGCGCGTCATCATCTGTCATTTGGGTAATGGTGCATCACTTTGTGCGGTGCACGAGGGTCGGTCTGTTGCCTCGACGATGGGGTTCACTGCGCTTGAGGGGTTGCCGATGGGAACGCGCTCTGGTCGCCTAGACCCAGGTGTTGTACTGCATTTGATAACCCAAGATGGGTGGTCGGCTGATGAAGTTGAGCATCTCTTGTATCGGGAGAGTGGCTTGAAAGGACTTTCAGGTGTCTCAGCCGATGTCAGGACATTGGAACAATCAGAAAGCGCCGCAGCACAGTTTGCGTTGGATTATTTTGCCTACCGGATTAACGCTGAAATGGGTTCGCTGACTGCAATTCTTGGCGGTATCGATGTCGTGATTTTTACAGCGGGTATTGGTGAGCACTCCGTGTCGGTGCGCAAAGCCGTGGGTCAGCGCTTGTCACAATGGTTGCCCATAGCGATCGATGATCAGAAGAATGTTGCACAACGCGATGAGATCAGTGCGGATACATCACAGATCCGAGTGCTGCGCATCCCGACTGATGAAAATCTCAATATGGCGCAACTTGCAGAACACATGATTTAGGTTTGGAATCGGCGTCCTCCAGCGTCCAAATTTTCTGTAAATTCTGGTATAACGGGTGCTCGAAAGGAGGAGCCTTATGAAAATCTTGAAAGAACTCACACACGGGGATACCGGATTTGCATTGATGCTGGTGGTGATGGCTCTGACCATTCTCGCATTGGCTTTCTGATTGTGCAGATCCATGCCTCATCCTATGCCATCGCATGCATGGTTGTGGTGTTTGCGAGTTTAACTCTCCAGCATTATTACCCGTCGACGCTCGCGTATGGGCTCATCGCCTTGACCGCTGGCATGACGCTCGGGGTCTTTAGCCTGAAGCGTTTGTGGAGTGGTCTGCGTGGTGATTGGATTGGACTTTCGCTGATCGCACTCATCTTCATCCTGTGCGTGATACTCCCTGTCCTCAAATACGTGATGCAGTCTCCATCGTTATTTATTTCAGCGATGGTCTTTGGCGGTCTGATCATGGGCGTTTTAAATGCGCGGTTACCGGAAACAGTCGAGCGCCATCAAGCCTCTGATCTGTGAACAGCAGAGACATCTGTGGTCGCGCGCCTTGAGGCTGCTGTTCAGGCAGCCAAAGCGATTGCCCGATTCCTCACCTAAAGGCATCGGGTTGCACCGATATGGAAACGTCAGCTGTTGGTGGGCAAGGCGGCTTCAGCGCAGGCAACGGTTGCATCGCAGCATTCCACCCGACGCGAAGGGCTCCCATTGTGCCGAACGAAGGCAGATGCAACGCAAATGGCCTTCAGATCAGGCATTGCATCCAGTCCCGGATGCAGAAAGTCAGAATGCCGCATTGGCAGCCTTTGGCTTGCCGCTTCAAATGCTACTGGATTCGTTTGATTTGTCACTTCTGGTGGCGGCTCAGCACTGGCGTTCATGCCATTCCGGGGATGCCGTTTGATTTAAAACCGCAGACTATCGTGCGCTGTTGGCATCCGCCGCGCCACGATTTGAACCTCACCACAGCGCAGCTAATTATCTTTGGTGAAGGGTGGGCGGTTTCCGCGTATGCGACCGAAGCGCAGATCATCAATTTGTTGCGTCAGATATTCCAGGTGATCATGTTGAATTTATTGCCCCGGGCCAACTGTGCCAGCCCATACCACGCAAGCTGATGCGATCGCCGTTCTTGAGCGATATGAGATCCCGTTACTCGAGGACTTGATGCCTTGGTTGGTCGACCCGCAGTGGGCCACGCCAAGCCCAACAGATGCCTGTTTCGATCGGGTATCGACGACTATTGTGGCGGCTCCGTCTCAGTCCCTTTTGGCGGCAAAATCAATATTTGAAGCGGCTGGAATGGATTGTTGGATCTTGGGTGATGCCATTGAGGGTGATTCCGAGACAGTGGCTCGCGTTATGGCTGAGACGGCCCTGTGGCAACGTCGTCATGGACGGCTCGCTCGACCCTTGTGCTTGTTGTCAGGCGGTGAGACGACGGTTCGCGTTACCGGCACTGGTGTTGGTGGGCCAAATGCCCACTTTGCATTGACCTTGGTCGATGCGCTGCAGGCAGAGCCCGGAATCTCCGCAATTGTATGTGACACCGATGGTGTCGATGGTGCCGCTGAAATTGCCGGTGCCTTTGTCGATGCCGACACCTTAGCGCGTGCGAAGCAGGCTGGTTTGCAGGTTGAAGAGGCCTTGGTGCAGCAGGATGCGCACAGCTTCTTTCAGGCACTTGGCCAATCCGTGATTCCAGGTCCGACTGGAACCAATGTCAACGATTTCCGCGCGATTCTGATAGAGCCTTAGCTTAGAGACTTTGTACAAACGCGATCGTCAGTGAGAGCGTGCCAATTCCTGCAACAGTCGAGATGAAAATGCTTGTTGTGGCTGTTGCTAAGGGCACTTGGTAGCGGTGTGCAAACAGGTACAGGTTCATACCGGTTGGCATGGCAGCGAGTAATACGGCGACTGAGAGCCAGAGTGTGTCGAGCTGCAAAAAGCTCCCAAGCATGAATACGAGTGCAGGATGCACCATGTTTTTCAGTACAGTGATTAAGATCGCTGGCGCAACAGAGCCACTGATGTGATAACTCGCAAGAGAGCTGCCCAGTACAAAGAGCGCGGCTGGCGTGATACTTGTGGCCGCCAAATTGAACATTTCGAGCACAATGGGATGCAGTCCAATCCCGGTCATTTTCCACATAAAGCCGCATGCCAGTGCGACGATGAGTGGGTTTGAGAACAACCCCTTCATCACCTGTACAGGGAGCTTCGCGAGGCCCGCATCACGGCCTCGTGCCACCTCGATTGCGACAGTCACGACCGTGAATACGGTAATTCCATGGATCGAAATTAACAAAAAGAGCGGGAAAAGCGCGGCATCACCGAGTGCTCTAGGTATTAACGGAATCCCCAAAAGGACCGCGTTTGAAAACGATGCACCCAGACTGATGACCAGTGAGTCGACCAATGGTCGATGCAAAATTTTCCATGCAAAGAGTAGCGCAATCAGGAACACCGTCCACAGTGGGCTGTAGTAGCTGAGAAAGAGGTCGGCTGTGGATGCCTTCGGTGGCTGCAGTTCGACGATTGCAGAGAAGAGAAGCATCGGAACCGCGACATCGAAGACATACTTAGTCAAACCCTCCCGATGGGAGGGTTGAAAGTAGCCTGCTCGGGTTGCGATAAAGCCGATAAGGCCAAGCGCAAGAATCGGAGCGAGGACCGCGAAAACGGTTTCGATCATTTCGGGTGCAGATACAAGTAGCTTGAAGAGTCGGGCAGTGTACTGATTAAACCGCGTTTTTGCATGAATTCAGCGAAGCGATCCCATTGCTTGGCATCTGTTTCCCGTGTCTGTGTTGCCAGTTTTGGCAATGTGTCGATCCAAGCTGCTTGGTTCAGGGGGTTGTCTAGATCGAGTGGCTTAAATGCGACGAAATCGCGGTAGGTCCCGGCTGGATCGCCCAAAATCATCGCGGTGGCTTGATCAAGAATGTCGAGAAACCGCTGAATTTTCGGAGCGCTTGCGAGATCTGGATGAGCGACGAAGATGAGTTCTTCGTAATGCGGTACCCCGTGCTCTTCAGGAAGAAAAGCGCGTCCGGGTCTGCCATCAAGCTCCATTTGATTCAGTTCAAAGTTGCGGAATGCACCAATCACAGCGTCAACTTGACCGCTGTACAGCGCGGGAGAGAGTGCAAAGTTCACATTCACGAGGTTGACGTCGGTCAAGGTGAGGTCGTGTGTTTCGAGCATTGCACCGAGTACTGCATCTTCGAACCCGCCAACGGAAAAGCCGACAGTTTTGCCTCTCAGATCGGCGATCTGTTGGATGTCACTGTCTGCGAGAACTACGAGCGAATTGAGTGGGGAGTGCACAAGCGTCCCCACACGCACCAATGGTAATTGGTTCTCTAAATCAACCATGAGTGATGGCTGATAACTGACCGCTAAATCAGCACGCTTGGCGGCGGCAAGCTTTGGTGGCAGGGATGGATCGGCGGGCTCGACGAGGATGACCTCGAGTCCTGCGGCATCAAATAGGCCTCGAGTTTCAGCGACGATGATGGGTGCGTGGTCTGGATTGATGAACCAGTCGAGAAGCACCGTGATTTTCTCAGCGCGAGCCGAGAATGCGAGAAGAGATAGTATAAGGCCAAGCAAAATGCGATGGCGGATATGAGTGCGCAAGGTGAACATGGGGATTGCTCCTGATTCCAGTAAATGGCAGGAGATCATCAGCCGGGATGCGGAATTGAAGATCTGGACTCCCTACGCCGGTGTTAACCGGATCAGGTTCAAAGGGTACATCTCAGCCGAAGCGCCCCTGCCTTGAGCCTTAGTATATGCAGATCCACGACCTGCTGTCTCGAACATCCTGATTTTGCTAAACACACGGCACCGACTCTTCGGAGCTGTTGTGTTATTCAGTCACAACAACTCCGGGGGCTGGTTCTTTACTTTAGTGCGCGGCCTTCAGTTCCAGGCGACGACGATGCAAAACAGGCTCTGTGTACCCATTGGGTTGCTCGACACCTTTTAGTACGAGGTCCATGGCCGCCTGAAAGGCAATCGATTGATCAAAGTTTGGCGCCATCGGACGGTACAGTGGATCACTCGCATTTTGCGTATCGACAACCTGTGCCATCCGCTGCATGGTCTCGGTGACTTGCGCCACGGTTGTGATGCCATGGGTTAGCCAGTTGGCAATGTGTTGCGAACTGATACGCAAAGTGGCGCGATCTTCCATCAGCCCGATATTGTTGATGTCCGGCACCTTTGAGCAACCGACGCCTTGATCGACCCAGCGTACAACGTAGCCGAGGATTCCTTGTGCGTTGTTGTCGAGCTCCGCTTGGATTTCTGCTGCGCTCCAGTTCGGGTTGGTGGCCACAGGGATCGTTAGAATCTCGTCCACTGAGTTACGGCGTTGTCCTTTCAGTTCATTTTGACGCGCGAACACGTCCACCTGATGGTAGTGCAGTGCATGCAGGGTGGCCGCGGTGGGTGAAGGGACCCAGGCGGTATTGGCCCCAGATTTCGGGTGCTCAATTTTTTGTTCGATCATGGCGGCCATAAGATCTGGCATGGCCCACATGCCTTTACCGATTTGTGCACGTCCTTGCAGGCCGCACTCAAGGCCAATATCGACGTTCCAGTTTTCGTAGGCTGCAATCCATGCAGCTTGCTTCATATCGCCTTTTCGGATCATTGGGCCCGCTTGCATGGAGGTATGTATTTCGTCGCCCGTTCTAATTCAAGAATCCTGTATTGATGAAGACCCGTGAGCTGGCTGCGGCGATACAGGCTTTGAGGTTGACCGAGGTGCGACGCTCTTCGTCCATGATGCCCATTTTCAGGGTAAAGCGTGGCAAGCCAAGAAGATCTTCGACTTCACCGAACAGGCGGTTGGCAAACGCAACCTCCTCGGGGCCGTGCATTTTAGGCTTCACAATGTAAACGCTACCCGTCCGTGAGTTCTGATTTTCGGAACGATTCCGGTCGTGGATTGCCATGAGACTGGTAAAGATGCCGTCCATGATCCCTTCGGGTACTTCATTCCCATCCTGATCGAGGATTGCGGGGTTAGTCATTAAGTGCCCAACGTTGCGCACGAACATGAGTGCACGTCCCGGTAATGTCACCGTGTCGACGCCGTTGGCGGCTGTGTATTTCCGATCGGGATTCAACGTGCGGGTAAATTGTTTCCCGCCTTTTTCCACAGTCTCACTCAAGGAGCCGTTCATCAGCCCCATCCAGTTCCGGTAGACCAGTACTTTGTCAGTCGCATCCACCGCCGCTACCGAGTCTTCGCAGTCCATGATGGTTGTGAGCGCCGATTCCATGAGGATGTCTTTGATACCCGCTGGATCGGCTTTACCAATCTCGCTTGACGTATCGATTTGGAGCTCAAAGTGCAGGCCATGGTGTTGAATCACAACCGCACTCGGTGCAATTGCATCGCCGAGGTAGCCGACCAGTTGTTCGGGCGATTGGAGTACTGTTTCGCCACCCTGGGTCTTGATCACCAGTTGGCCATTCTGAATGTGATAGCCGGTCGCATCTCGGTGGCTTCCTGCTGCTAGGGGTGCGGCCTGATCGAGGAATGCCTTTGCAAATGCAATGACCTTTTGCCCGCGGATTGGGTTGTAGGCGCTTCCCGCTTCAGCCCCATCTTCGTCACTAATGGCATCGGTTCCGTACAGCGCATTGTAGAGACTGCCCCAACGCGCGTTTGCAGCGTTTAAGGCGTAGCGGGCGTTCATCACAGGCACGACTAGTTGCGGACCGGCAGTGGTCGCGACCTCAGCATCCACTTGGGTGGTGGTGATCTGCACGTTCTGTGGTTCAGGCAACAGATATCCGATCTCCTCGAGGAACGCTTTATACGCATCGAAGTTGAAGGCGTCGCCACGATGCGCTTGGTGATACGCATCGATTTTCTCTTGCAGCGCGTCGCGCTTGGCGAGCAACTCGCGATTGACAGGAGTGAGTCGGTGAATCAGTTGGTCGACGCCATCCCAAAACGCCATGGCTTCAATACCCGTGCCTGGCAATGCTTCATCTGTGATGAATCGATAGAGTTCGGATGCAACCTGAATGTTGCCGCATTGGATACGGTCAGTCATGGCCGTTGTCTCCTTTGTTTGAATCGAGAATGGGATGAGTATAAAGCACCGAACCACAGGAAATGGAATTAGTTTTCATTTTTTCAAGTGGGCTCGTTGATGTGGTTACCTTTTTAAGAATTCGCTTTTCAATCGCATCGGACCTGGCTCTACCGTACTTTACATATCGTGGTCATCTTCAGGAGCGAAACGAGTATTTTCGACTGTGGTGTCGACTTTCAAAACGATCGAGCCGCCTCTCAGTAAGGGTCTTTTTACCGATGCATTGGGCGCAAAATTGCGTCTTGTGGGTCCTTCCTTGAAAGGAGGCAAAAACGAATTCTGTCTCCGAATCAAAACATCGATGGCATCAGAGGATTGGCAAGGAGTCGTTCTGGTTACCAGAGTTGTGGATCCTTAAAAGCCGAGACGCAGCGACAGGGTCCAGTCCATGGGCCAATACTACCCTTGTTCAGATGGTGTCCCAGCCATCCCTCTGGGTACCGCAGTGGGAAAGGTGCTGGCACGTCTGTTTCACTGATTGCCCGGAATCCAACGCGACCATAAAACGCAGGATCTCCGTAAGTTAGAACGATTTCTGCACCGTGGTCATTTTGCATTGATTCGAGCGCGGATCGGATCATTGCTTGGCCAATCCCTTTGCCTTGATGTGCGGTCGCAACCGCGACCGGCGCGAGCAACCATACGCTACTGGGATTCGCGGAAAACAGCAGCTTTGAGAAGACGCAGGCGCCTATCGCATGATCGCCATCGCTTAAACCAAAACTGAATACGTTGACCTCGTCATCCGACATCTCAAGGAGCAGCGAGCGAACCAAGTCACCGATGGCGCGTCCCTCATCAGCGCCCTCACTGTCATGAAAGGTATCGTTGAACATTTGGATTAGTTGGTCACTTGTAGTGATGATCTGATGACATTTCATTGAAGTTGCCGAAGTGGAAGATCGACACGTCAGGATACGGGAATGTGCGTGTTGCTGCAGTTGGTGCCGAGTTGACCGAAGTATTAAAGGATAAACCCCCAACCAACGGTTGGAGGTTTGTGATTGGTGGAGACGGCGGGATTTGAACCCGCGTCCGTCAGTCCTCTGCCAAACGCTCTACATGCTTAGTCGCGTTTTTGAATTTAGGTCAGGGTCTCCCAACGCACAGGGATTTCCGTTCCGAGTTCAGTTTGAAATTTAGCTCCTCCACCCTGAACACAGCTTCGAAGCGAGTCTCTGTTTCGAACCCTGTTTGCAACGACCAGAGACGATCCCCGCACAGGGTCTAGCTTATGCTGCTAGAGCGTAGTTTTCGTCGTTGGCAGTTATAGCTAACGAGCCCACAGTTGGGTTTACGAACACTGTAGAACTGCTCGGCATGCACATTTGGTTTTGTAACCGGCGTCGAATCCGTATCGTCCCCGAAACACTAGTATCGGCCTGAACAGCAAATTTCTCAATGATTACTCGCGAAAGATTCAACGCACATTGTGTCGGACAGCACGTTGTTTCTCGATATTCCATTCTCGATCGCGAATAGTGTCTCGCTTATCATGTTGTTTCTTGCCACGGGCGAGACCGATTTTAATTTTGACGTATGGGCCTATCCAATACATATCCAGCGGGATGCATGCATGGCCTTTCTGACTCAATGCGCCATGGATTGTGGCTAACTCTTTCTTGTGGAGGAGGAGTTTTCGACTGCGCGTGGGGTCGGCAATGACATGAGTCGATGCAGACTCGAGCGGTGTAATTTGCGCATTCAGCAGGTAGGCTTCCCCTTTTCGGATAATGACATACGTATCGGTGAGGTTCGCTTTGCCTGCGCGAATCGACTTCACTTCCCAGCCGTGCAGTTGCAAACCGGCTTCAAAGGTTTCGTCGATATGGTAATCAAACCGTGCCCGTTTATTGGTGGCGATCTGATTTGAGGGTGCTTGAGGTTTTTTGGCCATGGCGCGCGACTTTACGTATATTTCCCGATTCGTCAAATGACGTGTGAGGATTGAATGCCCAAGATTACGCGTACAGCGCTTGTTTCGCACACACCTGAGCACATGTTTGAGCTCGTGAATGACTTTGCCAGTTACCCTGAATTCCTGCCATGGTGCGGCGGGGCAAGGGTCTTGTCTGCCACAGAGACAGAAATTATCGGCGAACTCAGTATCCAAAAAGGCAGTATTCGGCAAAATTTTGCAACGCGAAATACGCTGACACCGCCCAATCGGATCGATTTGTCGTTGGTCAGTGGTCCATTTCGATCACTTTCTGGGAGTTGGCAATTCGAGCCGGTTGGCCATTCGGGATGTCGTGTCACGCTCGAGTTGGAGTTTGAGTTCTCGGGCCGCCTGATTGCGATGGCCATTGGTGCTGTATTCTCGCAAATCGCCGGTAGCCTTGTGGATGCATTCTGCGAACGTGCAGACCGTCTGTATGCCCAATCGAATGCGCGTTGAAGTCGCTTATGCCACTCCAGAGCGGCAGCGCGTGGTGTCGCTTGAAGTACCCGATGGCACAACCGTTTACGAGGCTGCTGCACTCTCAGGTTTGACGGGTGAGTTTCCAGAAATTGACCTGACACGACTCCGATGGGCGTCTTTGGTGAGCGGCGTTAAAACGGCCACCACCACCGTGTTGCATCCCGGGGATCGGGTTGAGCTGTATCGCCCACTGATTGCGGATCCGAAGGCAAATCGACGCCTCGGGCTGAGCTTCAGAAGACCCCTCGCTCCCCCCAAATTAAATAAGGGTGAAAACCAGGCCGCCATCATCTCTCGCGGGAGCAAGTATCTACCTTTAAAATTGATCGGTCGGTGTGCCACCGCTTTCGCGTTCAATCGACGCGACGCGCTCATTAGTGAATTCAACGATCAGGATAGGTATTGGCTTGCACCCGCCATCGTAGTCGACGCGCTCCAAGTGAGATCCACCGATTCGGGATCAAAGGTGCGTTCATCACCGGTGAGCCGAGAAGGAACTGGACTGATCACGGGTCATGCCAACCCCGAGGCGCTCCACGCGTTCAGGGATGAGTTTATTGCCCTGTTCGATTGTTTTTTTTGTGCCACCAGGAAAGCTGCACCCAGCGAGGATCGTGTCAGCACTAAAACTGAAATCGCAATCAATCGCATCTATGTGTCTTCCCATGTGCAAGCCGTGCCCAGAATAATAGAGGCGAATGTCTGAGAGTCCATGAACGATGCAATTCGAAACTGACGAACTGAAGAAAGCTGGCTTTAAAAGGCAACCCTGCCAGGATCCATGTCTTGCAACTGCTGCTTTCGAACGAGGTGCGCATATGTCCAAGTGAGTGGTCTCACTGAAACTTCACGAGAGTGGGGGCGGACGTGAACCTGGCAACTATTTATCGGCATTGACGCAGCTCTGAAGAGGCCGGCTTGAATGAGCGGCATCAATTTGATGCGACTACGAGCGTGTTTGAGCTGAAGCCTGAAGATCATCATGACCATATGGTCTGGTGCGGGGCAAGGTCGCGATCATCGAGTACCAAAGCCCTGAGGTTGGAGGCACAAGAGAAATCATGATCACGATTTGTGAAATTGCTGATCACACGCACATTATTTATGTTAACGTCCAACTGTCCGGGCTGCTGGATGAGTCTGAGTCCACATCTGACCTGAGTGTCTTGTTTTTCGGCCTTGGCCTGTTTGCTGGTTAATCTGCTCAAATCTTGAAATTCCATCTCGTGATTGCACGATTTTTGTCGCTGTATCTGCTCATGGCGCTCGGTCTGAAAGGTGGGTTTTCCGCTCGCCGGGAAAGCGGATTCCATATTTGAGATCGTGCGAGATCTGATCTTCGCTGTGATTTTGGCCATCGCGGTGCCTGTGATTGGCTTTTTATGCTGAAGCGGCTGGTTGAGCCCCTGGATGCGCTAATATCTCGGCGACCTACGGTTCGGTGTCTGGCTGTGACTTTTATTATCGCGACGCACCGAGACCCAAGGGGCAAGCTATGGTGGTCACATGCATGCTGCCATGGCGTTGGATGGAGTCGCCAGCGATTATCTTTGCCATCTTTAATGGCCAATGCGTATCGGGCGGCGGACGCACGACAGCAGCATTCGGTAGGGCATGGGTGTGGTGGTGCCGCGCGAGTCCTTCGACCGAAGGGACGCAAATTTGTTAATCTGGTCACGTTTTACCGCCTCTCTACCTGGTGGTGGGAAGCGGGCATTATGGATCCGTTCACCGGCATGATTTTCAAAGGGATGCTTGCATTCTTCTGTTGATTACGGGTGCTGGGTGACTGCACAGCGGTTGGGTGATTTGAACATGTGCCCAAGCGGCTGGCATTCTATGGTCTGCTGGCCCCCTTATTGCACGCAAGCCTTTGCGTTGGGATTGGCATTGATCGGCGGGCTGTCGGTTGGTAATGCCATCCCTGGTGGTATTATTGGTTCTGGCTTCATACATCGCGGTGCCTGGGTGGTGTTAAAGCACGCGTTGCCAGATCCAACCCCAGCCTGTATCTGGGCCTCTCACTCTGGGCTGACATTTCCATTCAACATTATTTGGCATCCTGCTTTACTACGCGGCTGCCACCTGGCTTTTGGGCTAGGATCGCGGCGGAATTGCAATTCCTGAGAGTGTCGCGCGCAGTTCTGTCACCGTATGGCCGCCCAACATGCGTGCAATTCATCGATCCGTTCCGTCAGCAGCAACTTCACTCACCGACCACCATCACTGTTTCTGCATGCAAATGTGCTGTGGCTTCGTTCAGCAACCCTTGAGGTTGATGCGACAACCAATACCCGGTGCATTTGTCGCTAGCGCCTGGTAATAACCGACCAACGCGGGCCGCAGTTTTGCCACCAATGCCCACATCCAATTTCGCATCGTAAGACCAGTGTCGGGGTCGCGAAGCGGCTGGCTGTGATCACTGGAATTGCGAGGGCCGACGCGCGCGATAGCTCGCCACCCGAGGCGATCTTCGACAGGGACCCCCTTGCTGTCCCGGATTGGTTGGAAGTAAAATTGTGCCGACTCGCCAATCGTGCACTGTCAGCTCGTCATGGGGCGTTAATTGAACTGAGAGCGTGGCATAGTCCATACCGAGATCGAAATGTGCGGTAATCGCATGACAGTTCAGGCCGCCGCGCGCGCATGCGCGGATTGCGCTGGAGGTGGTCAGCAGCGTGTCGCGTCTGGTTCAGTTATCAAATTCCAGCAGTCGCAGGATGCGCTGATGCGCATCGGCAATCAGAGTGAGACGCTCTGTTTGCTGTTGGTGATCGAGGAGTTCGTCAGGCTCGATTTTGTGTCGGCGCGCCATGGTGCACCGCGCGGATGCGCTCTTCAACAAATTGCAAACGTGTGTGGGATCCAACTCAAAGCGATCGACAGCATGCTGGATTTCAGATCGTGCCCAGCGGGAGCGCGATGCCGGCTTGGTCGAGTGTTCCGGATGCATTGCGGAGTTCTGGGTGGCCGTCGGATAGGCGCTTTAGGTCACTGGGTAATGCGCTCGGTATTGGCAGGTACGATGCTCCGGTGTTCGTCACCGAGGCCTCGCGAGAGCGTCATCGGTAGCCTCGTAAAGCGATTCCTGGATGACGCTGCCGCTGCTCTTATATTATCGAGCGCCGCGAATCACCCTTTCTTTGTATTTGCCTGTTCTGGTTCATCCATCGAAACTGGCGATTTCGCGCTCTTGATCAGCTTTTTCCGCGGAGCGTGTCAACGCACGAGCTCACGTGTTTGGCCTGCCAGTGTAAACGCACCGACAGGCCTTCGTGCGTCATTAATTCTTATCTGCCATAGCCATCCGCAGTTCCAACTGATGACGCGTTTTAAAAGAGTTTCCGGCTGGCATGCTGCGTATGAAGAAACACGAGTTGTTCGAGAGCCTGTGAGTTGCGATGCTGAAATGGGCGTCCCGTTGACGAAGGGCTTTGAGCGCCCCTCTGACGTCAGATGCGTCGGTGAATGAGTTGTCCTTTAACGGCTGAACACCATCAACCATCCGGCGCACGCGGTGGAGTTGCGTGATATCAAAGCGTGCCGATATTTGCGCGCGCTCTGTGCCAGAACGAACCAGTCCGGTATCTGCTCGTCCCCCCAGTGCCAGCTCTAATGCACCGAGAATGAGGGATTTGCCGGCACCCGTATCCCCAGTAATTGCACGCATCCAGTACCAAGTTCCACATTCACGGATGCGAGGGTTGCCAAATTTTGCAATGCTGTCTGTAAGCATTTGTTCCTGCGTTGAAACTGAAGAATCTGACCTATACATGCGGTTCCGTTGAGAGCAGGTGCTCACTACCACGGTGAAAACAAGGAGGAGAAGATGGCAAAGACGAGAATGCTTTGTCGATGAGGGTGGATCAAGACGATGCAACAGCTGGAAACAGTGATGCTCTAAGATGAACGAGGTTCCAGAACTGAACTGACGGGCGCTGAGTTGCTGAACCGAGGCAAAGAACGCACTGACGCAGACGATACCGCCAGTCCCGAAACGCAAAATTGGAAGAATTGAAAGAGTCGGGTGGATGCGGGACGCCAGGCGGAGCTATTGAACGTGCGGCTCGCCGTGCCGAGCGCGATGTCGAAAATGCGCAATCGGTATGCCATCGAAAAGTTCGTTAAAGATTTATTGGCCGTACTAGGACCGACAATCGCCCGAAACCACCCCGGAACCACTGAGGGTTCGATGCGCGTACGTTTGAGGAACCAGATGACGCATGTTGCTTTGGATACTGCGTTCAAGCACGGTGTTGAGGCGATCGACCCGTCGGTGCCGCCTTTGATCCGCAGGAACATCAGGCGATGAGTATGGCGGCCCTCAGCCGAGCACGCACCCAACACCGTCATGGCAGTGATGCAAAAAGGCTACAATCGAAGGCCGCGTCATACGTGCCAGATGGTATCGTGAGCCAAGCCCGACCACTAACACTCTTGAACGCGGATTTTTGGCCAATTTTACAGAACAGAGATTGCCGGGGAACCGACAAGGATGAACAGAGAGTGGATTTATCACGGAAAGATCATCGAATTGATCTGAAAATAATGAATCATGCGGCAGTGCTTGAAGGCGGAAAGCCTCGCGTGATTGAGAATGCCGAGGGTGACTGACGACGCTAACAATCATTGCATACACAGACGACGAAACATTGGTAGGCCAGCCTGCAAAAGCGTCAGTCAGTGACCAATCCGAACAATACACTGTACGCAGTGAAGCGTTTGATTGGACGTAAATTTAAAGACGATGTTGTGCAAAAAGACATCAAAATGGTGCCTTACAAGATTGTCGGTGCAGGTATACACGCTGGACGAAAGCGGCACGTGAGCGCCTGGCGCCACCACAATTCGGCTGAAGTACTCAAAAGATGAAAAGACCGCCGTATCATTTAAGTGAAGCGGTCACAGAAGCTACACGGTTCCAGTATATTTTTAACGATAGCCAGCGGCAGGTAAATAAAAGATGCAGGCAAGATTGTTGGTCTCTGATGTTAAGCGAATCATTAACGAACCTACTGCGGTTGCATTGGCCTTCGGTATGGATCAGTCGCGAGGCGATTCTATTATTGCCGTTTATGACTCAGGCGGCGGTACCTTTGATATTTCCACCAACAGATCGCCGAAGTGATAAGTAATAACAGTCTGAGTGCAAAAGTCTCAACAAACGGTGACATATCTCTTCGGTGGTGAAGACTTCGATTTGAGAATCATAGACTTTTTGGCGGAAACGTTCCAAAAAGAACAGGGCATGGATCTGAAAGGTGACCCGCTCGCGATGCAGCGCCTGAAAGAGGCGGCAGAGAAGGCGAAAATCGAATTGTCATCCAGCCAGCAGACTGATGTGAATCTGCCTTACATTACGGCTGACGCCAGTGGGCCAAAACACATGAACGTCAAACTGACGCGTGCCAAGCTCGAGTCATTGGTTGAAGACCTGGTTGAGCGGACACTTGCTCCGGTGAAACAGGCGTTGGAGGACGCAGGTCACTCCACCTCTGAGATCAATGATGTGATCATGGTCGGCGGCCAGACGCGCATGCCGCTTGTGCAGCAGAAGGTTAAAGATTTCTTCGGCAAAGAGCCGCGTCGTGATGTGAATCCCGATGAGGCTGTGGCCGTGGGTGCGTCAATCCAAGGTGCAGTCTTGGCCGGCGACGTGAAAGACGTGTTGCTCCTTGATGTGACGCCACTGTCCTTGGGCATTGAGACCATGGGTGGCGTGATGACCGCATTAATCGAGAAAAACACGACGATTCCGACCAAGAAAACGCAGGTCTTTTCAACGGCTGAAGACAACCAGACCGCTGTAACGATCCATGTGTTGCAGGGTGAGCGAAAGCAGGCAACGCAAAATAAATCGCTGGGTCGATTTGATCTCGCTGATATCCCGCCCGCGCCGCGTGGCATGCCGCAGATCGAGGTGGCGTTTGATATCGATGCAAACGGTATTCTCAATGTGTCTGCAAAAGATAAAGCGACGGGCAAAGAGCAGTCCATTGTGATTAAGGCATCGTCTGGATTGTCGGATGAAGAGATTGAAAAGATGGTCAAGGATGCTGAGGCCAACGCGGATGCGGATCGCAAGTTTGAAGAAATGATCTCAGCACGGAATACGGCCGATGGTATGATTCACGCGACGAAGAAGTCGATGACTGAGGCGGGCGACAAGCTCTCAGATGATGAGAAGGCGCCGGTCGAAGCTGCGATTGCGGATCTTGAAGAGGCGCTGAAAGGCGATGACAAAGACGCCATTGCTGCCAAAACCAGTGCCTTGACGGAAGCGTCCGCAAAAATCGCTGAGAAGCTCTACGCAGCGGCCGATGCAGGTGCTGGTGCTGAGCAGCAAGAGAGTTCAAGCAAGGCAGATGACGATGTCGTCGATGCTGAGTTTGAAGAAGTTAAGGAAGACGATAAGAAGTGAGTCGCTTGACTCACTTCCCACGCAAGGAGAGCTGAGTGGCGAAGCGTGACTATTACGCAATCTTGGGCGTTTCGAATGACGTGTCTGAGGCGGATCTGAAAAAGGCGTACCGTCGCCTCGCAATGAAGGTCCACCCAGACCGGAATCCCGGTGATGCCGAAGCCGAAGCAAAATTCAAAGAGCTCTCTGAAGCCTACGAAATCTTATCCGACCCGGAAAAGCGCGCGGCCTATGATCGGTATGGGCACGATGCGTTCGAAGGCGGCGGCGGTGCTGGCGGCTTCCATGGTGGTGGCGCGAGCTTCTCCGATATCTTCGGTGATGTGTTTGGTGACATTTTCGGCGGTGGCGGTCCTGGCGGCGGTCGATCGTCTGCACATCGCGGCAGTGATCTGCGCTACACCCTTGATCTGACGCTGGAAGAGGCGGTGTTTGGTATTGAAAAAACCATTCGGGTGCCGCGTCTTGCTGAATGTGACACCTGTCGCGGTTCCGGTGCAAAACCCGGGTCCTCACCTAAAACCTGCTCAACCTGCAATGGTCAGGGCCAAGTGCGCATGCAGCAGGGTTTTTTTGCGATTCAGCAAACCTGCCCGCGGTGTCATGGGCAAGGGCAAATTATTACAGATCCCTGTACTGACTGCCGTGGTCAGGGACGCAAAGAAGAGACCAAGACGCTCTCGGTTAAAATTCCGGCTGGCGTCGATACCGGCGATCGGATCCGGTTGTCTGGCGAAGGCGAGGCCGGTGTCAGTGGCGGACCATCCGGGGACTTGTACGTTCAAGTGAACGTCAAAGAGCATCGGATATTCAAGCGTGACGGCAAGGATCTGTACTGTGAGGTGCCGATTTCGTTTACCGATGCGGCCTTGGGCGGTGAGCTTGAAGTGCCGACTTTGGATGGCCGCGTGAAGGTGAAAGTGCCAGATGGGACGCAAACTGGAAAGCTGTTCCGGGTGCGTGCCAAGGGCGTAAAGCCCGTTCGCGGTGGAGTCCAGGGTGATCTCTTGTGTCGGGTCGTGGTGGAAACGCCTGTCAACTTAACCTCAAAACAGCGCGAGCTATTGGAAGAGTTGCATCAATCCTTGAACCACAAAACACATGCGCCAAAACGCGAAGGCTGGTTTGATAGTGTCAAATCATTCTTTGATGAGATGAAATTTTGATGAGCCGAATTGTGATCGCCGGGGGCACTGGTCGTATGGGCCGTGCACTCATTGAGGCCACCCTCGATACTTCGGGTGCGACCCTGGCTGGTGCGACGGTCCGGGATGGGTCCTCGCTGGTTGGTGTGGATGCCGCAGAGCTTGTCGGGCGTCCGCGCAGCGGGGCGCCAGTGGTGGCAGACCTGAGCACCCTGTCTGATGCGAGTGTGTTGATCGATTTTACGACGATTGAGGCGACCCTTGCGCATCTCGCATGGTGTGTAAAGCACAGCATCCCCTGCGTCATTGGCACCACAGGATTTTCCGCCGAGGAAGAGCGGGCGATTGTAGACGCATCGCGTCACATTCCGATTGTCTATGCGCCGAATTTCAGTGTGGGTGTGAATGTAGTCCTCGATCTACTGGATCGCGCGGCACGCGTGTTGGGTCATGATGTCGATGTGGAGGTGCTTGAGTCGCATCACCGTCATAAGGTCGATGCACCCAGTGGCACCGCGCTTGCCATGGGTCGTACCGTGGCCAACGCTTTGGGCCGAACACTTGAAGACGTGGCGGTTTATGGTCGCCAAGGGCAGACGGGTGCGCGTCCACGCGATCAAATTGGCTTTGCGACCGTCCGCGCTGGCGATATTGTCGGTGAGCACACGGTTCTGTTTGCCAGTGAGGGTGAGCGGGTGGAAATTACCCACAAAGCATCGAGCCGCCGTACTTTTGCGGATGGTGCTGTGCGTGCGGCCCTTTGGGCATCTCAGGCGCCCGCAGGGCTCTTTTCGATGCGTGATGTGCTGGGCTTAAATTAAGCGCGCGGCGCTTTACATGGACTTTTGCCCGCGATCTCCCTAAAATGCGCTCTCAATCGCTCGGCGCCTGCCGAGTCTGTCGAGACAGAGGACCCCCGGTTGAATTCTCCTGCAATATTATTACTTGCGGATGGCACCCAGTTTGCTGGCCGCTCCATAGGTGCTGACGGTTTTTCCGTTGGTGAAGTTGTATTCAATACGGCGTTGACGGGCTATCAGGAAATCCTGACAGATCCATCCTATGCGCGGCAGTTGGTCACATTAACCTACCCGCATATCGGGAACGTGGGCGTCAATCCTGAAGACCAAGAGTCGGACCGGATTCATGCGGGTGGATTAATCATTCGTGATCTTCCATTTGTGCACAGCAACTACCGCGCCACGGCCTCACTCGATAGCTATTTGAAGACTGAAGGTGTGGTCGGGATTGCCGATATTGATACGCGGAAATTGACGCGCATTCTTCGTGAGAAAGGTGCGCAATCCGGCGTGATTATCGCGGGTGACACGGCATGTTCTGATGCTGGTTTGGCGCGTGCCCGCGAGGCCCTTGCGGCATTTCCGGGGCTCGCTGGAATGGACCTGGCTCGCGAGGTCACGACACCAGAGCGTTACACCTGGACTGAGGGCTCTTGGGTCCTTGGCAAAGGTCATCCAAGCAAAGATGGCGGCCGTTTTCATGTTGTCGCCTTTGATTATGGTGTGAAGCGCAACATCCTCCGCATGCTTGCAGATCGGGGTTGCCGTCTCACTGTGGTGCCTGCAGAGACCAAGGCGTCCGAGGTATTGGCGCTGCGGCCAGATGGGGTGTTTTTATCGAATGGCCCCGGTGATCCAGAGCCCTGTACCTATGCAATCGAGGCGATTCGGGAGATTCTTGATGCGAATATCCCTGTTTTCGGGATTTGTTTGGGGCATCAGTTGCTCGGTTTGGCGTCCGGTGCCAAAACCTTGAAGATGAAGTTTGGCCACCACGGTGCAAACCATCCGGTGCAAGATCTAGAGACAGGGCAGGTCATGATTACCAGTCAAAATCATGGCTTCGCAATTGATGATGCCTCACTGCCCGCTTGTTTGAAGCCAACACACCGCTCTCTATTTGATCAGTCGCTCCAAGGTATTACGCGTACAGATAAGTCCGCGTTTAGTTTCCAAGGCCATCCGGAGGCGAGCCCAGGGCCGCATGATGTTGCGCCACTTTTTGATCAGTTTATTGCTGCCATGGAGGCCCGCTAATGCCGAAGCGCACCGATCTTGAATCCATTTTGATCATTGGCGCGGGTCCGATCGTCATCGGCCAGGCTTGTGAGTTTGACTATTCTGGCGCGCAAGCATGCAAGGCACTGCGGGAAGAGGGATATCGAGTGATTTTGGTCAACTCGAATCCAGCGACCATCATGACAGATCCCGCCATGGCGGACGCCACCTATATCGAGCCGATTCGCTGGCAGTCGGTTGAGAAAGTCATCGAAAAGGAGCGTCCTAGTGCGCTCCTGCCGACCATGGGTGGTCAGACCGCGCTGAACTGTGCGCTGGACCTGGATCGTGAAGGTGTCTTGGCAAAATATGGCGTACAGATGATTGGTGCCAATGCGGATGCAATCGACAAGGCCGAAGATCGTGATCGCTTTGACAAGGCAATGAAAGCCATTGGCCTTGAGACGCCGAAAAGCCATATCGCACACAATTTGGACGAAGCGCGCGCTGCGGCTGATGATCTTGGGTTTCCTTGCATCATTCGTCCCTCGTTCACGATGGGCGGATCGGGTGGTGGGGTTGCCTACAACCGTGAAGAATTTGAAGAGATTTGTGAGCGGGGTCTCGATCTCTCGCCAACCAAAGAGCTGTTGATTGACGAATCACTCTTGGGTTGGAAAGAGTTTGAGATGGAGGTGGTGCGCGATCGGAAAGACAACTGCATTATTGTCTGCTCGATTGAGAACCTCGATCCAATGGGTGTGCACACTGGGGATTCCATTACGGTTGCCCCGGCGCAGACGCTGACCGATAAAGAATATCAAATCATGCGAAATGCTTCGGTGGCTGTGCTGCGCGAGATCGGTGTTGAGACTGGGGGTTCGAACGTGCAGTTTGCGGTCAATCCCGCAGACGGTCGCTTGATCGTGATTGAAATGAATCCACGCGTCTCTCGGTCATCCGCATTGGCCTCAAAAGCAACCGGATTCCCGATCGCCAAAATCGCCGCCAAATTGGCTGTGGGTTACACACTCGATGAGTTGGCGAATGAGATCACCGGTGGCGCGACACCGGCCTCCTTTGAGCCATCAATCGATTATGTGGTGACCAAAGTGCCTCGCTTCACATTTGAGAAGTTTCCGCAGGCAGACAGCCGGCTCACGACGCAGATGAAGTCGGTTGGCGAAGTGATGGCGATTGGTCGCACATTCCAAGAGTCATTGCAAAAGGCATTGCGTGGACTTGAGATTGGTGTATCTGGGCTCGATCCGCAATTTGATTGGGATTCTGATGAGTCGATCCAGGTGATGCGCCATGAGCTTGCCAATCCCGGACCACGTCGACTCTGGTGTGTTGCGGACGCGTTCCGCAGTGGAATGAGCGTGGATGAGCTCTATCAAACCTCGAAAATCGATCCGTGGTTTTTGGCGCAAATCGAGGATCTCATTTGGGAAGAAACACGTTTGACAGAAATGGCACTGTCAGATCTCGATCGTGATGCCATGTGGCAGTTAAAGCGTAAAGGCTTTTCAGATAAACGCTTGGCGACATTGTTGGATGTCTCTGAGAAAGAGTTGCGCGAACGCCGCCTAAAGTTTGACGTTCGACCGGTCTACAAGCGCGTGGATACCTGTGCTGCAGAATTCGCGACACCGACTGCCTACATGTATTCCACCTATGAAGAAGAGTGTGAGGCCAATCCATCGAGCCGTGAGAAAATCATGGTGCTCGGTGGTGGACCCAATCGAATTGGTCAAGGTATTGAGTTTGACTATTGCTGCGTGCATGCCGCCTTTGCGATGCGAGAAGACGGGTACGAGACCATCATGGTCAATTGTAATCCTGAGACCGTCTCCACAGATTATGACACTTCGGATCGCTTGTTCTTCGAGCCTGTGACCCTTGAAGATGTGCTGGCCATCGTGGATTTGGAAAAGCCAAAGGGCGTGATTGTTCAGTTTGAGGGCAACGCCCCTCAAATTGGCGGCGACCTGAAGCGGCGGGGGTGCCAATTATCGGCAATATCGCCGGAAGCGATTGATCGCGCCGGAAGACCGGGAGCGCTTCCAGCAGATGGTGACGCGTCTCTGACCAGTGTCAACTGCCAATGCAACGGCGCGTAGTCTGGAAGAGGGGCTGGCATTAGCGGAGCAACTGGCTTCCCACTGTTGTCCGCCCGTCTTGGCGTGCTCGGTGGACGTGCGATGGAAGTGGTTTCCAACATGGCTGAGTTGAAGCGATATCTGCGACGCCGTTGTGGCCCTGATGATTCGCCGGTCTTGCTGGATCGTTCCTTGATCCGCGGTCAGAGGTTGATGTGGATGCGGTCAGTTACGTCAGTGAGCAGCGTGACGTTGACCGCGGAACATATCGTCAGGCTGGAGTACATTCCGGTGACTCGGCCTGCTCACTCCCGGCCTACAGTTACCGGCGCACATCCAAGATGTGATTCGGCGAGCAAGTGATCAAGATGGCACGTGAGCTGAACGTTATCGGTTTGATGAATGTGCAGATGGCTGTCCAAGGTGAAGACGTCTTTGTGATCGAGGTGAACCCGCGAGCACGCGAACGGTTCCTTTGTCTCCGCGCATCGGCGTTTCGGCTGGCGAAGGTGGCAGCTCGTTGTATACGGAACGACCTTTGGGTTGAACAGGGTGTAACGCATGAGCGGATTCACCTCTTAGTGTGAAGGAATCTGTGTTCCCATTCGCGAAATTCCCAGGCGTCGATCCGATTTTAGCCCGGAGATGAAATCAACTGGCGAGGTGATGGGCACAGGGGACAGCTTCGATGAGGCGGGGTTTGCGAAGGCGCGATGCGGCCGTGCAGGCGACGATTGCCGAAAAATTGGCCGCATTTATCTCCGTGCGCGATGCAGAGATAAGCCCAGAATGTCGGCTATTGCTAAATCACTGATTGATATGGGCTTTACATTGCTGGGTGACACAGTGGTACGAGTGAGTACCTTGCACAACATGGGATTGCGTGTGAGCGCGTGAATAAGGTTTCGAAGGTCGTCCGAACATTCAGTGGATACATTCCACAGAACATCGCTTTTATCGTGAACACGACGGAGGGCCGTCAGGCCATCACCGACTCTTGACGATCCGGCGCTCAGCGCTCCAACATAAGGTGTGTTACACCACGACGCTGGCAGGTGGTGAATCCATCAAAGTGGCGTTGAAGTTTGGCGAGAACTTTGAAGTGCGTCGTTTGCAAGACCTGCATGCGCGGGTGGAACTCAAAGAACAAGGTAGGGTATGAGCAAGATTCCGATGACCAAAGCAGGCGAGGATGCACTGCGTACTGAGCTGAGTCGGCTGAAACAAATCGAGCGCCCTCGCATTATCCAGGCCATTGCCGAAGCGCGTGAGCACGGTGATCTCAAAGAGAATGCGGAGTACCACGCGGCCAGGGAGCAGCAGGGTTTTTGTGAGGGTCGAATTAAAGATATCGAGGCGAAACTCTCACATGCTCAAGTGATTGATATTTCCCACATCGAAAATGGTCGTAGGCAGGATTTTTGGCGTCACTGTCACGCTGATTAACTTGGACACCGACCAAACGGTGACTTACCAGATTGTTGGTGAGGACGAAGCGGATGTCAAAAATGGAAAAATTTCAGTGACATCGCCGATTGCGCGCGGACCTACTGGAAGAAGGCGATGAGGTGTCAGTCACAACGCCCGGCGGTGTGGTGACCTATGAGATCGACACCGTCGAGCACCTTTAGTTTTAGAGCGGTCGAATCAGATTCGATAGGCGCGGGTTGGGCTTTTCTGCGGCGCGAAACAGTAATGCCATAGCGCCGGTCGACTGCACACAGTGCGCACCGGTCTCGGCGCACAATGATTCAATCAAGACCTTACGTGTGAACGCGCCTGCTTAACCGATTTTACCAATTCCGTGGTCATTCAGGAGCACGGTTCAATTCTTCGAGCACCCCAGAGACATGCCGTGGTCGCCGACCAGTACAATCGGTTTGAGATGATGTCCGATCGCCCGCATCTGCTTCTTGCGTTCTGGCGTTAACATAAACGTCCGCCAGGGGCGCGCGAAATTCAGAGCAAAACATGGCACGATCCAAGTCCAGTGGACGATGGTTGAAAGAACATTTCGATGACCCCTATGTGCAAAAGGCGCAGGCAGAAGGGCGACGTTCGCGTGCGAGCTTCAAACTCGAAGAGGTTCAGGCACGCGATCATTTGATTCGAGAAGGCCATGTGGTGGTCGATCTTGGCGCAGCGCTCCGGCGGTCAATCGAGCTGGTTTTCAATGGACAGGCCTCAAGGTTGCACCTTTTCGCTCGATATAATTCTATGGATTCATTGCCGATGTGGATATTTTGTTGGGGGACTCACCGAGGCTTTGTGCTTGATGCGCAATGATGCGATTGATGGGCGGGAGGTGTTGATGTGGTCTTATCCGATATGGTAACTCGAACTTATCGGGGAATAAGTCGGTGGATCAACCGCGGGCAATGTACTTGTGTGAGTTGGCCTGGATTTTGCGAAGACAACCCTGGTTCCGGGTGGTTCATTCTTGTCAGCGTCTTCCATGGCGAGGGGTTTGATGAGTTTTTGCAGGAACTTCGCGCGAACTTTCAGGTCGTAAAGACGCGAAACCGAGCTGCGTGCTAGTGTTCGTGGCACCGATGACTGGGCAGTGGATTTGAGTGGTAATCGCAAATCACCACTTCAGATTCCAATAAAGTGGTCCCAGATATTGATAAACCCACCTCCTGAAGCGTCGAGACCACATGGCGAGAAATTTAGTTCTGTGGTTGGTGATAGCGGCCGTTTTGTTGACCGTGTTCAACAACTTTAGCGTCGAGACCCAATCGCCAATGCGGTGAACTATTCTCAGTTCGTTGAAGAAGTGACCGATCAAACTGACGCGTTGTGACTGAAGGTCAAACGACATCGCGACCGTTCTGACGGTAATGCGTCTGATGAGACGCCGTCCAACGCCTGATATCACGCCGCCCGATGGATGATCTGATGCAGCACAACGGTCGTGGCTGAGGGGCGTCGGCCAGAGCAGCAGTCCATTTGGATGCAGTTGCTTGTTGCGGCCTTCCCAGTGCTGATTATCCTCGCGATCTTTATGTTCTTCATGCGTCAGATGCAAGGCGGCATGGGCGGTGGTCGTGGCGGTCCGATGTCTTTCGGTAAGTCCAAAGCACGTCTGATTGGAGAAGATCAAATCAAAACGACCTTTGCGGATGTCGCAGGATGTGACGAAGCGAAAGATGACGTTGCTGAACGCAATAACGCGAGACCAGTAAGTTCCAGCGTCTCGTGGTTGTATCCGCGCGTATTGATGGCTGCACCGCCTCCAGGAACTGGTAAAACATTGCTCGCCAAAGCAATCGCTGGTGAGGCCAAAGTCCCATTCTTCACGATCTCCGGTTCTGACTTCGTTGAGATGTTTGTCGGTGTCGGTGCGTCGCGAGTCCGTGACATGTTCGAACAGGCCAAAAAGCAGGCGCCCTGCATTATCTTCATTGACGAAATCGATGCGGTTGGTCGGCAGCGTGGCGCAGGTTTAGGCGGCGGTCATGACGAGCGTGAACAAACGTTGAACCAACTCCTGGTTTGGTGATGGATGGTTTGATGTCAATGACGGCGTCATCGTTATTGCGGCCACCAACCGCCCAGAGATGCTGGATTCGGCGTTGTTGCGTCCCGGTCGATTTGACCGTCAGGTGGTTGTTGGCTTGCCTGATATCCGGTCAGTGAGCAAATTTCAAAGTCCATGCGTAAAGCTCCAGTTGCTCCAGAAGTTGAGCCAGCAATTATCGCGCGTGGCACGCCTGGATTCTCAGGGGCAGATTTGGCGAACCTCGTTAATGAGGCGGCATTGTTCGCAGCACGGTCGAATACCCGTGTTGTTGCAATGAGCCATTTTGAGCAAGCGAAAGATAAGATCATGATGGGCGCAGAGCGTAAGTCGATGGTCATGAAAGAGTCTGAGAAGCGCAACACGGCATACCATGAGGCCGGTCACGCAATCGTGGGGCGCATGGTTCCTGAGCACGACCCAGTCTATAAAGTATCGATTATTCCTCGCGGTCGTGCGCTCGGGGTCACCATGTTCCTCCCAACAGAGGACAAGTACAGTCACTCCAAGCGCGGGCTTCTCAGTCAGATTTGTTCCCTGTATGGCGGTCGTCTTGCAGAAGAGCTGACCTTGGGTGCGGAAGGCGTCACGACGGGTGCGTCCAACGACATCCAGCGCGCAACAACCATTGCCCGAAACATGGTCACCAAGTGGGGTCTATCGGACAAAATGGGTCCGCAGATGTACGACGAGGAAGATAACGAGCCCTTCTTGGGTCGTTCGATGAGTCGTCCAGCCAACGGCCAGTCTGAAGAGACTGCACGGATGATCGACGAAGAAGTGAAAGGCATTCTGAATGACTGCTACGAGCGTGCGAAGCAAATTCTCGTCGATAACCGTGACAAGCTCGAGCTCATGGCGGACGCCTTGATGGAGTATGAGACCATCGATGCGAAACAGATCGACCAGATTATGGAAGGTAAGCGCCCAGGGCCTCCTGAGGGCTGGGATGATCGGGATAAGCCGCAAGGCGGACAACCCGAAGCCAACGATGATCTGCAGGAAGCGCCAACTGCGGCAAGCACCAGCGCAGAGCCAAAAGACGGGTCATTGCCGACCAATTAATGACGCGTGTTGCTCGCCTATGGCCAGATCTGGGGTTTTCCACACCCCAGATCATGGCCGTTCTCAATGTTACTCCAGACTCCTTTTCAGATGGCGGTTTGCTGTATGGCGACCACGTGCCATTACAAACGGTGATTGACCACGCGGCATCGTGCATCGATGCGGGCGCAACGTTGCTCGATATCGGTGGTGAAAGCACGCGTCCGGGTGCGTTGCCTGTCTCAGTCGATACAGAATTGGAGCGCGTGATTCCTGTCATCGACGCGTTGGCTGCCCGTTTTGATGTGGTGCTTTCAATCGATACCTCCACCCCTCAAGTGATGTTGGAAGCAGCCCGCCGAGGTGCTCGCTTGATCAACGATGTTCGCGCATTGACGCGTGAAGGCGCCTTAGAGGCCGCTTATGCCACCGGTTTGCCGGTGTGTCTGATGCACATGCAGGGGTCACCTGAAACGATGCAAAACAATCCGGTCTATCAGGATCCGGTCGACGAGGTGCTTGATTGGCTGATGGCTCGCGTTGAGGTGTGCATCAATCAGGGCTTTGATCGTCAGCAATTACTCCTCGATCCGGGTTTTGGCTTTGGCAAAACACTTGCGCATAATGTGGCGCTTTTCAGAAACCTCAGGCGCTTTCTAGAGACTGGATTGCCTGTCATGGTCGGAGTCTCGCGAAAGTCGATGTTGGGCGATATTACGGGCCGCCCGATTGAGCAACGGGTGACTGCGAGCGCGACTGCTGCCGCAATAGCAGCGCAATCGGGTGCCGCCATTGTGCGTGTCCACGATGTAGCGGAAACTCGGGATGCAATGATGGTGATGCAAACACTGATGCAAGGAACGCAATAAATGTCACGACAGTATTTTGGAACGGACGGGATACGTGGGCGAGTCGGAGAGGGGTGTATTACCGCTGAATTTGTTCTGAAGCTGGGTTGGGCTTTTGGGCAGACGGTCCGAATGCGACACGCAGGTCGGCCAAAGGTTGTGATTGGTAAAGATACCCGTCTCTCTGGCTATATGTTTGAAACAGCGCTCGAGGCTGGGTTGATCGCAGCAGGCGTTGATCCGGTCATGCTCGGGCCGATGCCGACCCCCGCAATTGCCTACCTAACTCGGACCTTCTCTGCTGCTGGCGGCATTGTAATTAGTGCCAGCCACAATCCCTATGATGACAATGGGATCAAGTTTTTCGATGAAAACGGCACCAAGCTTCCCGATGCGGTGGAGCTTGAGATTGAGCGCTGGGTCGACCAGCCACTGGCCACAGTGAGTGGTCCTCTGCTTGGTCGCGCGTCGCGTGCCAATGATGCGGCCGGTCGTTATATCGAATTCTGTAAACACACCTTGCGCTTGGGGACCGACCTTAGTGGTCTGAAACTGGTGGTGGACTGTGCGCACGGGGCTGCATACCAAGTGGCGCCAAAGGTGTTTCGAGAGCTCGGTGCCGATGTTCAAGCCATTGGTGTGACCCCTGATGGTCTCAATATTAACAATGGATTTGGTTCGACGGCTCCGGATGCATTAGTTGAAGCCGTCGTCTCAAACCGGGCTGATTTGGGTATCGCGTTGGATGGTGATGCGGATCGTGTCGTTTTGGTTGATGAAACCGGTGCTCTAGTCGATGGTGACCAGATTTTATATGTCATTGCTGCATCGAGGCACCAGCGTGGTCGGATGGAAGGCGGTGTTGTCGGGACGCTTATGACCAACTTGGGCCTTGAGCACGCATTCGCCGATATGGGAATTCCGATGGTGCGCACGCAGGTGGGTGACCGCTACGTGATTGAAGCAATGGAAACGCATGGATGGCGGCTCGGTGGTGAAACATCTGGGCACATCATTTGTTCTGATTTGACCAGCACTGGCGATGGATTGGTTGCCGCGCTGCAGGTGGTTAACGCATTACGTCAATCTGGGCAGACGCTGAGTCAGGCGACACAGGGGATGCAGAAATATCCGCAAATCTTGATCAATGTACCCCTTCGAGACCGAGCGCAACTGGATCATCACGATGTCAAAGCGTCAGTTGAAGAAGTTGAGCGGGTTTTGGGAGCTGAGGGTCGCGTTGTGTTGCGACCCAGTGGCACCGAACCCGTGGTGCGTGTGATGGTCGAGGGGCGAGATCGGGCACAAGTTGAGCGCTCGGCAAAGTCGATCGCGAGTGCAGTGGAAAATGTGCAATAAATCGCGTACCTTACGCGCCCCAAACGATTGATGGTTATTGCGTGATACTTGGTAATTGGAAGATGCATACCATGCGCCATGAGGCGCTGGAACTGGCTCGTTCTGCACGCATCATCGCCGATCAGACTGAGGTGTCTGTGGGTATTTGTCCGCCATCGGTATGGATTGATCCGATCTGCCGTGAGGTGGATGGCAGTCGTTTGTGGGTTGGAGCCCAGGATTGTGTCGGTGATGGGTTTGGAGCCCACACGGGTTGCTTGAATGCGGCAATGATTTCCGATGCTGGATGTGGCTTCGTGTTACTCGGCCATTCAGAGCGCAGGGCACGGTTTGCGGAGCGCACTGAGGGGTTGCTTCCAGCGATCGCCGCAACGCTTGAGACTGGGATGTTCCCCGTGCTGTGTGTTGGCGAGTCGTTGGAAGATCGGAATTCAGGGCGCGCCGTTGGGGTTGTGGAATCACAAGTTCGACCATTGCTTCATGCAGGCCTGGATTTGAGTGGTGTCGTGTTGGCGTATGAACCTGTTTGGGCGATTGGTACCGGCTTAACCGCGACGGCACAGGATATTGCTGAAATGCATCGAGCGATCCGCGCTGTGTTGGGCCGAGATGACGCGATTGTTTTGTACGGTGGCAGTGTGTCACCCAGTTCGGCAGCGAGATCTTTTCGGTAGCAGAGGTCTCTGGTGCACTGGTTGGTGGTGCATCGCGATGTCAATAAATTTGCAGCGATTTATCGCTGCTTGGGAACAGAAATAATGGAAGCGATTTTATTGATTGTGCACGTCCCTGATTGCTGCGGCTGTCATCGGACTGGTGTTAATTCAACGGGGCAAAGGCGCCGATGCCGGGGCCTCATTTGGGGGCGGCGCATCGCAAACGTGTTTGGCTCAGCCGGTGCCGGTGGTTTCCTCACGTGAAAGTTGACCGCAGGGCTTGCGGCGTTATTTTTCGTGACTGAACCTTGCGCTTGCAATGATCGCGAAAGATAAAGCAGTGTCAGCCGGGCGGTTGGGCTACCGACGCTGCCAGCCTCTGGATCGGAGGCGCCAGTAGTGGATCGAGCGCGAAACCGTCAGGCTGATTTCTTGATTTTTAAGCGCAGGTCTTTAATCTGCGCGTCCCTTGCCGAAGTGGTGGAATTGGTAGACACGCTATCTTGAGGGGGTAGTGAGCGCAGCTCGTGCCGGTTCAAGTCCGGCCTTCGGCACCATTTTCTCGAGTCATCTCGACTCAAATGTTCGTGATTCAAGCGAGATTGCGCTAGCATTTTGACTGGTGGACTCGGCGCATCTTTGCAGACGGAGGCAAGATGGGTAAACCCGGCAATCAAGGGCTAACACGCATCATCAAGGCTGCGGGTTATTCAGCTAAAGGGTTCAAGGCGGCTTGGACCTACGAGTCGGCATTTCGTCAGGAAGTCGTGTTGACCGTTGCCCTGACCCCCTTGGCTTTCATCTTAGGCCGAGACCCTGTGGAGATTAGTCTGCTGATTGCATGCCTCGTATTGGTTGTGATCATTGAATTGTTGAATTCCGGTATTGAAGCCGTGGTCGATCGGATTGGAGATGAGCCCCATACGCTATCCGGTCGCGCCAAGGATCTGGGTTCGGCTGCGGTGTTCCTGGCGTTGGTTTTGGTCGTCATTGTGTGGGGTGGCGTGTTCCTCGATCGTATCCTTTGACCTTTATCAAGGGGTAAGCGGCCTTAGACCATCCTGCGTTGAAAACATGTATGGCTCTCTCTAGACTTCGTAGTCCTAATCGGCTCTGCGCCGGAAAATAAAAAAATAACCCAAGGAGACTGACTGATGCTGAAAATCAAACGCCTAGGCAGACGAAGTTTCGAAGTGTTTCGTGATGGTGTTCCCATCGGTATTGTCCGGTTTTTACGCGACGTCCATCAGTGGAGTTTCAGACCGTACCCAGCACCTGGTCGGGAAGGTGAGGCCGTTGAGCGACGCGACAGTGTTTTGCGAAATTTGTTGTGCGCGCATGGCGAGTACTGCGCAGTGGATCGAGGTGTCGCCGCCTCATCTTGATTTCCACGCCTGTCATAGGCATAATACCGTCACTTTTGACGAGGGGGCCCCGATGAAGCTGCGTTTCATGGGTGGCAGTGAGAAGTGAATACGCAGACGGCAACCCCAGTATGGGGTTTTTTCATTTTTGGCAGACTGAAATGACACCAAAACAGCAACAACTATTCGATTTGCTTGCGCCATCCGTGCATGCATTAGAGCTCGAGTTGTGGGCGATTGAGGTGATCGGTCGTGCCAATCGATCAACGTTGCGTGTCGTCATTGATCATCCGCAACGGCCGGTGACAGTTGAAGATTGTGAGCAGGTCAGCAGACAGATTTCGCGCGTCTTGGATGTAGAGGATCCGTTGCCCGAACGCTACACCTTGGAAGTATCGTCACCGGGAATTGAGCGGTCACTGCATCAACTTGAGCACTTCGCTCGGTTTGTTGGTCATGAAGCCAGAGTGAAGCTGAAAGTCCCCTTTGAGAGGCGAAAGAATTTTTCCGGCGTGATCGTCGGGGTTGAGAATCAGTCGGTGTTGTTGCAACAGGATGAAACAGAGTATGAGTTTCCTATTGAGCACATCGAGCGTGGACAATTGATTGTGACAGATGTCACCGAGGCAGGCGGAAGCAAGCATGGGAAGTAAGGAAATTCTTCAGGTCGTCGAGCTCTTTTCAAATGAAAAGGGTATCCCGAAGAGCGTAGTTTTTGAGGCTATCGAACAAGCGATTGCCACCGCAACGCGGAAGCGTTTTGACGAAGACGAAGAGGCGGACATTCGTGTCGCGATTGATCCCGCAACCGGTGAGTATGAGTCATTCCGCCGTTGGTTGGTTGTTGCAGATGACCACATGGCGATTCTGGGTTCTGAGTTGACGACAGAAGAAGCGCATGAGATCGACCCAGGATTACAGGTTGGTGATATTTACGAGATTCCTGTTGAGTCAGCTGAGTTCGGTCGAATTGAAGCGCAGACAGCGAAGCAAGTTATTGTCCAGAAAGTGCGCGAAGCAGAGCGTGAAAAGGTGGTTTCAGATTATGAGAGTCGCCTGCACGCGTTGGTCAATGGCTCCGTTAAAAAAGTGACGCGAGATGCCATCATCGTCGATTTGGGCGGTGCGGCCGAGGCGTTACTGCCGCGTGAGAATCTCATTGCGCGCGAGATTTTTCGAGTCAATGACAGGGTTCGCGCCATCTTGCATGAGATTCGGACTGAAGGACGTGGCCCACAGCTCATTTTGTCGCGGAAAGCGCCTGAGTTCTTGATCGAGCTGTTTAAGATTGAGGTCCCAGAGATTGCAGAAGAGACCATTGAGATTCGTGGCGCGGCTCGTGATCCGGGTCTCCGAGCAAAGATTGCGGTGAAAACTAACGATGGACGTATTGATCCCGTCGGTGCTTGTGTCGGAATGCGCGGCTCGCGTGTTCAAGCCGTCTCGAATGAACTGAATGGCGAGCGCGTTGATATCGTGTTGTGGGATGACAATCCTGCGCAACTCGTGATCAATGCCATGTCTCCTGCTGAGGTCTCATCCATTGTGATGGATGAAGACAATCGGTCGATGGACGTTGCTGTTACTGAGGATAATCTTGCACAGGCGATCGGTCGCGGTGGCCAGAATGTGCGGTTAGCTTCTGAATTAACCGGCTGGAAGCTCAATGTGATGAGTGAAGAGCAGGCGGAAGAGCGCCAAGAGGCTGAATCCGAGAAGCTTCTGAATATGTTTATGGTCCGTCTCGATGTTGATATTGAACTCTCGCAGATTTTGGTCGACGAGGGATTCACCTCGATTGACGAGGTTGCCTATGTGCCCATTGAAGAGATGCTGGCAATTGATGGATTAGACGAGGATCTCGTCGAAACACTTCGTGCGCGCGCACGGGATGTGTTGCTGACTGCGGCATTGGCAGGTGAAGAAGCCAAAGAGCCGCAGGATGACCTGTTAACAATGGAGGGGATGACGCCCGGATTGGCGTATCAGCTGGCGGATCGTGGTGTAAGCACCATGGAGGATCTGGCCGAATTGTCGGTTGACGAACTGACTGAAATCGAAGGCGTTGATGAAGTATCCGCCGCGGCACTGATCATGAAAGCACGCGAACCGTGGTTTGCTGATGAAGAAGATCAGAGCGCCGAAACACAAAGCGAACAGGAGTAGGTTTTGTCGCAAACAACAGTTAAGCAGTTGGCGTCCCTTGTTGGGATTGCTGCTGAACAACTTCTGGCACAAATGACCGAGGCTGGCGTCGCAAAGACATCCGCTGACGATGTGGTGACCGATGAAGAGAAGCAAAAGCTTTTAGCACATATCCGCTCAGGCTCAACGCGTGTGGCGACTGAGCCTGCCAAGGTGACGTTGCGTCGTAAATCGACGTCGACAGTTCGCACGGGCAGCGGAGCGGTCAACGTGGAGGTTCGTAAGAAGCGGACCTACGTGCATCGTGATTTGACTGCAGAGGCTGAGAAACAGCGCGAAGTGGAAGAGGCGAAGGAGCGCGAAACGCAAGAAGCTGCGGCCAAAGCGCAAGCTGCAGAAGAGGCGCGCCTTGCGGCTGAAGCAGCTGGTGAGACTGTCTCGGATACCCCGATCGCAGAGGCTGAACCAGCGGCAGAGCCGGTAATACCAGCAGACCCTGTGGTCTTGCCCGTCGATGCCATTCTTGAACCCGCTAAAGATGCCGATGGCAAGCGGCACAAGAAGGAAATCCATGCACGTCGCGAACGTGACGATGATCCGCCACGTCGGCATGGAAAACCAACGCTAAAACGCGATGAAAAACGCGGTGTGGGCTTAGTTGATGATGGTCGCGGACCGAAGATGCGAGGTCGCCGTAAGCCAGGTAAGGCGTCGGAAGAATTGTCTTCGCACCGATTTGAGAAGCCGGCTGCACCAATCGTTCGAGAGGTGAAGATTTCTGGGCCAGTGACGGTTGCCGAGTTGGCAAGTCAGATGGCTGTGAAGTCGGGTGAGTTGATCAAAATCCTTATGAAGATGGGGGTGATGGCTACCATCAATCAGATCCTCGATGAAGACACCGCTGTGCTCGTCGTTGAAGAAATGGGTCACAAGATTGAAGTGGTGGCGTCTGATGCACTTGAGCAATCTGTGAAGGTCG
>JAGYIK010000010.1 GCA_018402605.1 Litorivicinus sp.
AAGGGCGCACCACCGGCACTGTGGCGGACGACAAACAGATCTGCTTGCATGGCCTCTAGATTTTTCAGTGTGTCGAACAGGGTTTCACCTTTGGCCGCCGAGCTGGTTCGGATGTCGAGCGTGACCACATCCGCACTAAGGCGGTGCGCCGCGATATCAAAGGTGGTTCGGGTTCGGGTGGAATTCTCAAAAAATAGATTGACCACGGTTTTTCCGCGGAGCAAGGGAACTTTTTTAACAGGTTGACCCTGCGAAGAGAGGAAACTTTCCGCCGTATCCAAAAGCTCAGTGATCAGGGTTTTTGGAAGGCCTTCGGTCGTCAGGAGATGCTTCAATCGTCCATCAGGGGTCAGTTGAAGCGCAGCGGGACCGTGCATGGCTCTCCTTATTCCGAGCGAGGTGCGATGAGCACCAGAGGTTCAGGTCCGGTGAGTTTACACCGTCCAGTGCCATCTGCGCCAAGGGCTTCGCCAAGAAAACGCGGCTCGATCGGTAATTCGCGACCGCCGCGGTCGAATAATACGGCTAAATCGATCCTGCCAGGACGACCATAATCAAACAGAACATTTAAGGCGGCGCGGATGGTTCTGCCGGTAAACAACACATCGTCGATCAGCAAAATGTGGTCACCGTTGAGTTGCGCAGGCATTCCTTCGGTGGTGCCGGAGCGTTTCAAGCCAGACGTTTCAAAGTCATCGCGATAAAGCGAGATATCGAGGGTTGCAGGCGCTTCCCAATCGAGCGCTTGGCACACCTGTTGTGCAATCCAGACTCCGCCGGTGTGGAGTCCGATGACCAGCGGTGGTTCGTTGTAGGCTTGGCCAATGGCCTCGGTGAGCCCTGAAAGCGCCCGCGATACTTGGGCGGCGGAGCGAACTTCAATCATCGTATTCTCCAAGCCAGCGCTCGAGGATCAAGCTCGCGCAAGCGGCATCGAGCGCACCGTGTTGGTCGCTCGCTTTGTTGTGAAACGCAGTCAGCTTGCGAGCCTCGCGCGTGGTTTCGAATTCGTTGATGTAGCGCACATCGACACCGAAGCGCCCATGTATTCGTTGGCCAAACTTTTTAGCCCGCACGGCCATCTCACTCATTTCACCGTCTGCATGCAATGGCAATCCGACCACCACCACATCAGGCTTCCAATCAGCCAAAAGTGATTCGATTTCAGCCCAATTGGGGATCCCATCCTGTGCTTTGATCGCACCGATGGGTGTTGCTGTGTGCGTCAGCGTTTGCCCACTCGCGATACCGATTCGGGACAGCCCGTAATCAAATCCGAGCGCAAGTGGCATCACGCGTGCCCTGCACCTTGGGACAGTTGAATTGGATCAATGCCAAGTTGCGCGAGCGCCGCCCGTTGCCGATCTGCGGAGGGGAATTGAAATACGACATCCGCATCCCAGGGCACATTCAGCCAGGCGTTACCTTGCATCTCCTGCTCAAGTTGCCCCTCTGACCATCCTGAGTAGCCCAAGACGAAAATCGCATCACCTTGGTTGAGTGCATCCACTGCATTGGGGAGGACATCTGGGCTTGAGGCGAGAAATAAGCCATCAAGTACCTCAACCACATCCTCACTGATTGGATGGTTGGTGAGCAAAAATCCGCGCTGTGGCTCGACAGGGCCACCGGTCATAACTGGAACTTCTGGATCGAGATAGGCCGCCTCATCAATGCCCAGCTGCTCGAAGATTTCCTGTACGGAAAACTCGGTCGGCTTATTGACGATAAAGCCCATGGCGCCGGCGTCATTGTGCTCGCAAACCAATACCAGCGAGGATTCAAACACCCCATCGCGTAGGTCGGGCATCGAGACTAAAAATTGTCCTTGGAATTGCGTGGTTTCAGAACCTAAGCCCATCTGCTGCTCCTTGTCTGTATTGCCCAATATCTGAGTGTAGCTTACTGATTAAACAGTGCGGTGAAAAAGTCGTGGCCGATGTGGCTCCCGGTTTGCGCATCGATTTCACGCACACAGGTTGGGCTGGTCACGTTGATTTCTGTCAAATGTCCGCCGATGACATCGAGTCCAACGAATAAAAGCCCTCGGGCCTTGAGCTCAGGGCCGATTGCCTCAGCGATCGCGCGTTCTGCATCGGAGATTGGCATGGCGACACCGCGCCCACCGGCTGCCAGATTGCCCCGTGTTTCGCCTTGCGATGGGATCCGAGCGAGCACATGATCAATAGGCTTCCCATGCAACACCAGCACACGACGATCGCCCTCGCTGATTTCTGGACGGTACTCTTGCGCCATTACGAGCCGTGACTGGTCTGGTGAGAGGGTTTCAAGCACGGCGCCGAGATTGAGCCCATCTGCTGTGATGCGAAAAATACCGGACCCACCCATGCCGTCGAGCGGTTTTAAAATGATGTCGCCCTGGCGTTTCTGAAACACTTTGATGTCGTCATGCTGAGAGGAGACCAAGGTTGTGGGCATCCATTGGGCGAACTCAGTTGCGAAGAGCTTCTCATTACAATCACGTACTGATCGCGGATCGTTGATGACGCGTACACCCTGCTTTTGCGCGCGTTCCAGAATCTGAGTGGCATAGAGATACTCACCATCAAACGGAGGGTCAACCCGAATCATCAGGATATCGAGCGTATCCAGCGGGCCCTTGATGGGTTCACCAAGCACAACAAAGTCATCCGCTTGATCTTTGACCGATGCGGGATACATGACCCCATGCGGCTCACCCTCGATCAGAGAGAGTCCATTTTTTGGCAGATAAAAGAGCTGACATCCAAGTGACTGGGCCGCCAGCATCAACGCAAAGCTGGTGTCTTTGTAGGGTTTGATGTGGGTGATTGGATCCATCCAAAAACCGATCTTGTATGAGGTCATCCTGCGTGCTCTTGGTTAATACTGGCCATAGTGCTGGCCCAATAAGGTCAGGCCGACAATCGCTGCGGTCTCTGCACGTAATATTCTGGGGCCAAGTGACATGGGTTTCACCTGCTTTTTCAACAGATCGGAGACTTCGGTCGCATCAAACCCACCCTCAGGGCCAATCAAGAGCCAGCAGGGTTCAGTCGGATCGATGGGTACAGTCTCTGACGCTGGGTGTGCAAAAACGGCTTGTTGCGCACCAAAATCCAGCGCATCGAGCGGTGTGACTGGATGCAATTTCGGCAGCCAGTTGTTCTCTGACTGCTCACATGCATTGACTAAGATCTCCTGCCAATGCTGATATTTTTTCTCCAGTCGGTCAGCTTTCGGTGGTGAATCGGTATAACGACTGATGACCGGCGTAATGGCAGTGACGCCCAATTCAGTGGCTTTCTGCAGCGCCCAATCAAATCGATCTGATTTAATTAAGCACAATCCAAGGGTGACGGGTAAGCGATGATCAGGGGTGAGACGCGGCGATTCGACGTGAACGACTGTTTGTCGCTTGTCGATCGACACAATAATTCCTGAGGCAAGGCGGCCTTCGCCGTCAAAGAGTTCGAGCGGTTGGCCAACGGCTGCGCGTAAAACCCGCGCGAGGTAATGGTGATTGCGTTCGGAGAGAATAACCTCGCCCGCAGCCGACGCGAGCGCGCTGACATACAGGCGAGGTTGCCGCATCTTAGTACTTGTACGAATCCGGCTTGAACGGACCTTCGACAGAGACGCCAATGTACTTCGCTTGGTCTTCGGTGAGCTTGGTGATCACACCACCGAACCCTTCGACCATGCAGCGCGCAACTTCCTCATCGAGGTGCTTCGGCAACACTTCGATGCGCACTTGACTGGGCTTTTCTGCCTCGGGCAACTTCGCGAACCCGCGCTGATACACTTCAATTTGCGCCAGCACTTGGTTGGCAAACGAACCATCCATAATCCGTGATGGGTGACCGGTTGCGTTACCAAGGTTCACCAGGCGACCCTCAGCGAGGAGCAACAGGTAATCATCTGCCGCATCAGAGCGGAAGACCAAGTGCACCTGTGGCTTCACTTCTTCCCAACGCCAGTTTTGACGCATGTAGGCTGTGTCGATTTCGTTATCGAAGTGGCCAATGTTGCAAACAATGGCACCCTTTTTCAGGCACTGAAGCATGGCGCTATCGCACACATCAATATTGCCGGTCGTGGTGACCAAAATATCGGTGTCTTCGAGCAAGCGCACGTTGATATCGGCGCGTTGCTTGGTTTTGATGCCATTGATGTAAGGGCTGACTACTTCGAAGCCGTCCATGCAGGCTTGCATGGCACAGATTGGATCGGCTTCGGTGACCCGCACGATCATGCCTTCTTGGCGCAAACTCTGCGCGGATCCCTTACCCACATCACCGTAACCAATAACCAGCGCGCGCTTTCCAGATAGCAACATGTCTGTGCCACGCTTGATGGCATCATTCAGTGAGTGACGGCAACCATACTTGTTGTCGTTCTTGGCTTTTGTGACCGCGTCGTTGACGTTGATCGCAGGAATTTTCAACTCACCCTTGGCCATCATCTCGTGTAAACGATGCACGCCTGTGGTGGTCTCTTCTGTGACACCGTTGATCCGTGCCAGCATTTCTGGGTATTTCTCATGCACCATCGCTGTCAGGTCACCGCCGTCGTCCAGCAACATGTTGGCATCCCATGGTGTGCCATTTTTCAGAATGGTTTGCTCAACACACCACTCGCCTTCTTCGTTGGTTTGACCTTTCCACGCATACACAGGTACACCTGCAGCAACCATAGCCGCAGCTGCTTCATCCTGTGTTGAGAAAATGTTGCATGAGCTCCAGCGCACTTCCGCGCCGAGCGCGATCAATGTTTCAATCAATACCGCTGTTTGCACAGTCATGTGGATACAGCCGATGATTTTCGCACCTTTCAGTGGCTGCTCGGCTGCGTACTTCTGACGCAACCGCATTAACGCAGGCATTTCGCTTTCAGCAAGACGGATCTCGCGACGGCCCCAGTCCGCGAGGGACAGATCTTTGATTTTGTAGTCGCCCTTCAGGACGTCGTTCGGTAATGCGCTCATGGTTTGCCTCGTTTTGTCTTCGTTTACAGCGCGCGTGCCGCGGCTGCCAGTGCTTCAGCGCGGTCTGTGCGCTCCCAAGTAAGATCCAGGTCGTCACGTCCAAAGTGCCCGTAAGCGGCGGTTGGACGGTAGATTGGTCGGTTTAAGTCGAGCATCGTTGAGATCGCACGCGGACGCAGGTCAAAGTGCGCGCGAACCAACTGATCCAGTTGTGCGTTCGTTAGATTCGATGTGCCAAAGGTTTCGACGCGGATGGATGTCGGTTCGGCCACACCAATGGCATATGACACCTGCACTTCGCACCGTGATGCTAAGCCTGCGGCCACCAGATTCTTCGCAACATAGCGCGCCGCATAGGCAGCCGAGCGGTCCACTTTGGACGCGTCTTTTCCGGAGAAGGCGCCGCCACCGTGACGCGCCATGCCGCCATAGGTATCGACAATGATTTTGCGACCGGTGAGACCTGCATCACCGACGGGCCCGCCAATCACGAAGCGTCCAGTCGGGTTGATGTGGTATTTGGTGTGCTCTGTCAGCCATTCAGTTGGCAAGACAGGTGCGATAATGTGCTCTTTAACGTCTTGGCGCAGTTGCTCTTGCGAGACATCCTCGTCGTGCTGGGTTGAGAGCACCACCGCATCAATGCCCACGATGGTGTCACCGTCATAGGCAAAGGTGATCTGGCTCTTCGCGTCAGGACGCAGATAGCTGAGGTCTCCGTTCTTTCGGACCTCGGCTTGGCGACGCACCAATTTATGCGCCAGATCGATCGGCGCAGGCATCAAACTGGCGTTTCATTGGCTGCATAACCAAACATTAAACCCGGTCACCGGCACCCTGTTCGTGGAACTGCGTTTCATCGACGCCTTGCGCAATGTTCGGGACCGTTTGCCGATTCCGTTCAATACGGTACACAGGTGTTGCCGTCAAAACCGAGCGATGAATGGTCGTGGCCACACGAGAAATCACGGCCTTTGATGATGTCTTCTGATATCGACCCAGGTATTTGTCTGACTTCTCCGAGAATGAATCCAGCCTGCTTTCACCATCGTCTCGATCCCTGCGCGGCAATTGTCGTCCGCTAAAAGAGAGCATCAAGGACTGCATCAGAAATCTGATCCGCCATTTTATCTGGATGCCCCTTTGATACAGATTCACAGAGGTGAAATAGGTCAATTCAGAATGTTTAGCAATTCTGACAAGTAAAAACAAACATAATTGCAAAGATATCTTTATATGCTTCACCCGGCTTCTACCATCCTTGTGTCTGCCCGGTTTCATAACAATGCCGTTTCAGATTTCTCGAACATCACGAAGGACGTCATATGACTGACCGCAGGAAGCAGAACGCAACTGTTTTCAGTATGGATGCTGTGCAGGCCGCGAATTCCGCATCCGGGCGCACCCATGGGCATGGCCGATATTGCGGGAGGTGCTATGGCGTGATCATTTCAGCACAACCCTACCAATCCAGCATGGGCGGATCGCGGTGACTGGTTTGTGCTCTCCAAATGGTCATGATCCATGTTGACGCGCCTTGCTACCTGACCGGGTATGACGTCACGATTATTATCTTAAAGCGTTCCGTCAATTGCATTCGCGGACACCGGGTCATCCGGAGTCGGCGGCTATACCTCGCAGGTGTTGAAACGACAACATCACCCACTGGGTCAGGGTTTAGCAAATGCCGGCGGCGCGGCACTGGCTGAGCGGACAATGGCGGCGCAATTCAACCGTGATGGGTATCCGATTGTCGATCACCACACCTATTGCTTTGTCGGTGACGGCTGTTTAATGGAAGGCGTCAGTCACGAGGTGTGCTCGCTTGCGGGAACGCTCGGACTTGGCAAGCTCATCGTGTTTTATGATGACAACGGAATTTCGATCGACGGTGATGTGCGGGGCTGGTTCAGCGACGACACGGCGATGCGGTTTGAGTCCTATGGCTGGCAAGTGATCCGGCATGTCGATGGCCACGATGCCGAAGAGATTCAAATCGCGTTGAAGACGGCGCGTCAAACCACAGATCGTCCAACCTTGATCTGTTGCCGCACGGTGATTGGATTTGGTGCACCGAATCTCGCGGGCAGCGAGAAAACCCATGGTGCACCCTTGGGTGCCGATGAGATCCAGGCCACGCGGGAGGCGCTCGGCTGGGACTTTGCGCCATTTGAGGTTCCAGCAGATGTGCGTGCGGCTTGGGATGCATCGGCCGATGGAGTCAAGGTCGAGGCAGATTGGCAGGCATTGTTTGCAAAGTATGCCGCCGCCTACCCAGAGCTTGCTTCTGAATTTACACGCCGGATGGCGGGTGAGCTGCCAGCTAACGCGCTACAAATCTTAGATCAAGCCGTTGCCGACAGCCAAAGCACGTCACCCAAGCTTGCCACGCGGAAAGCCTCGCAAGATGCCATTGCCGTGGTGACACAGGTCTTCCCGGAAATTCTGGGTGGATCCGCGGATCTGGGTCACTCGAACCTCACAGTCTGGTCAGGCTGCGAGGCCAATTCCGCCCTGAATCCAGCCGGAAACTACATGCACTACGGTGTGCGTGAGTTTGGGATGTGCGCCATCATGAATGGTGTGGCGCTGCACGGTGGCTTGTTGCCATTTGGCGGCACCTTCCTGATCTTCATGGAATATGCGCGCAACGCAGTGCGGATGGCCGCCCTGATGAAGCAAAAAGTCATCTACGTATTTACGCACGACTCGATCGGTCTTGGCGAAGACGGCCCAACCCACCAACCGGTTGAGCAGTTGGCGAGTCTCAGAAGCACCCCAGGTCTTGAGACCTGGCGGCCTTGCGATACCACGGAAACATTTGTTGCGTGGCGAGAGGCTGTGTGTGTTCAGGGACCGACTGCACTTGCGTTGTCGCGTCAAGGGCTGGCTAATCAACCGCGCACCTCTTTGCAGGTTGCTGACATTGCCCGCGGTGGATACATCTTGAAAGATTCCGATGGCACCCCTGAGCTGATCTTGATTGCAACAGGCTCTGAAGTGTCATTGGCGATGGCTGCAGCGGATCAGCTCGGTGTGGGAGTGCGCGTGGTGTCCATGCCGTGCACGTCGCGCTTTGATGCGCAAGACGCCGCCTACCGAGAGCAGGTGTTACCTGCCGCTTGCACGCGGCGATTGGCGGTCGAGGCTGGCCATCCAGATGGTTGGTATAAATATGTTGGCTTGTCTGGAGACGTCATCGGCATGGCGACCTTTGGCGAGTCCGGACCCGGTGACGCCGTGATGTCGCATTTCGGCTTCACGGTCGATCAGGTCGTTACCCGAGCCAAGGCCCTTTAATTGGCTTGGCGTCTCGGCATCAACGGCTACGGCCGCATTGGGCGTTGCGTGGTGCGCGCCCTTTCTGAACGTGGTTTGCTGGATCGTATTCAACCGGTCTTGATCAATGATCCTGCCGAGCCTGACAGCTTGGTACATCTGACACATTATGACTCGACCCATGGACGGTCCGAGCGTCTCTTCCAAACCGATCCAAAAGGTGGCTATCTGCTCAACGGCCGCTCAATCGCATTGACACAAAACGCATCGCCGAAACAGATTGATTACCGTCAGTTTCCGGTTGATGTGGTGCTTGAGAGTTCCGGTCGATTCGCCTCACGGGACGGTGCTGATGCGCACCTCGAGGCTGGTGCGCCGCGCGTTTTAATTGGTGCGCCAGGCGGCCCAGAGGTCGACCGAACCGTTGTTTATGGGCTCAATCATCTGGCGATTACCAGTGAAGATCGCGTTCTTTCTGCAGCCAGTTGCACAACCAATTGTCTCGCAATGGGTGTTTCGGCGCTCACCTCAGAGATGCAAATTGAACGGGGTTTCTACACCACCATTCATGCGGTGACGAACGACCAGGTATTAATCGACAGTGCGCACCGTGATCCACGCCGCGGTCGGTCGGCGGGGAGTTCCATGATTCCCACAACCACTAACGCCATTCTGGCGTTGGAATGGGTCATGCCGGAGCTGGCAGGGCGCATCCAAGGGTTTTCGATGCGGGTTCCGACGCAAAATGTCTCCTGTGTGGATTTGACCGTGCTCCTCGACCGCGAAGTATCTGAGGCCGATATTCTCGATGCCATGCGGCGATGGAGTCAGGTTCAAGCAGGGCTTTTCGCGGTGAACGATGAACCACTGGTTTCGATTGATTTCAATCATCATCCCGCATCGAGTATTTTTGATGCGACTCAACTGATGGTGAATGGACCTTTGGTCAAATTATTGTTTTGGTATGACAACGAATGGGGCTACTCCAATCGTGTGATCGACCTGTTGTTGCACTGGCAGTCTATTTCGAGGGAGTAAATCATGATCAAGACCCTATCTGATGTGGCCTTGGCGGGCCGTCGTGTGCTGGTTCGTCAAGATCTGAACGTCCCTGTGAAATCGGGGAAAGTGACCTCGACTGCACGAATTGACGCGGCGCTGCCGACCTTGCAGCAACTGCTTGATGGTGGCGCGCAGGTCGCGGTGATGAGTCATCTCGGCCGTCCTGAGGAAGGCCTGTGTGAACCCGAGTTCTCGCTGGCTCCGGTTGCCGATGTACTGTCAGAAAAACTGGGTCGGCCCGTTCCACTAATCACCGATTGGATCGATGGGTTTGAGCAGACTGAAGCTTTGGTGTTGCTCGAAAATGTCCGCTACCTCAAAGGTGAGAAAAAAGACGACCCCGCATTGGCAGCAAAAATGGCCGCACTGTGCGATCTGTATGGTCATGGACGCCTTTGGCACTGCACACCGCGCGCAAGCCTCAACACATGGTGTGGGCTTGCTGGCGAGCGAGGGTTGTGGCGTATCCGCTGATGGCGCTGAACTTGAGGTCAGACTAGCGCTTGCGAACTGGCGCGTCCCGCGGTCGCAGTGGTGGGGGGCTCTAAAGTGTCGACTAAGCTTGATGTGCTCAATGAGCAGGCGAATCGGGTGCAATTGTATCGATGTGGGTGCGGCATTGCCAACACATTTGGCAGCCGCAGGTCTTCCTGTCGCCAGTCGCTTTGATGGAGCCCGATTTGTTGAGACCTAAAGTCCTGATGGCCCGGGTCGATATTCCATTGCCGGTCGATGTGATCGTGGCCACGTTTCTTTCCGCAGACGCGCTTGCGACGTAGTTCCTTTGAATGATGCTGCGGATGAAGACATGATTCTCGGGATGTCGGCCCCGGTGATCGCTGCGGTCCTATGCCGCCGTCATGCGGGGTGCGGAAACAATGCTTTGAAATGGCCTGTGGGTGCGTTTGAGATCCCACAGTTCTCCAAAGGAACCGAAGCACTCGCGCGCGCAATTGTAGTAGCCAGCCCAGGGTTTAGCTTGGTTAAAAGCGGTGACACCTTGGCTGCGATCGATCAATCTGGCGTTAGTGCTGACATCAGTTATATCTCTACCGGCGGTGTGCTTCCTCAATCGTCGCAAGGAAGAACTTCCAGCGGTTGCGATGCTCAACCAAGAAAAGATGGATAAGGAGTCGACATGGCTTTTATCAGTTTGCGTCGTCACGCTGGATCATGCAGCCGAACAGGGTTATGGCGTTCTGCATTTGAATGCCAATAATTGGAGCAGATGCGCGCCATTATGGAAGCAGCCGATGCTGTGGATGCCCAGTGATTGTGTAGGCCCTGGCCGGTGCACGGGAGTTAGTGTACCCCGTGGAACCTTGAAGCATCTGATTGAAGCGGCGATCGAAGAGTTTCCGCACATACCAGTGTGCATGCATCAGGACCATGGGGCCTCGCCCGATGTGTGCCAGCAGTCAATCCAATTGGGTTTTTCATCGGTCATGATGGACGGCTCCCTCATGCCAGACCAAAAGACACCGGCAAGCTACGACTACAACGTTGAGGTCACGGCACTGACCACGAAGATGGCGCATGCCTGTGGAGTCTCAGTTGAGGGCGAGCTTGGGTGTTTAGGCTCATTAGAGACAGGGCAGGCTGGCGAAGAAGACGGTGTCGGCGCTGAGGGCATTTTGTCGCATGATCAGATGCTCACAGACCCTGATGAGGCGGCTGATTTTGTGAAGGCGACTGGCGTGGACGCCTTGGCGATAGCGATCGGTACCTCGCACGGTGCGTATAAGTTCACCCGCCCACCGACCGGCGATATTTTGGCGATTGACCGCATCAAGGCTATTCATGCGCGGATCCCAGATACACACCTGGTCATGCATGGATCCAGCTCAGTGCCACAAGAGTGGCTGGCTGTGATCAATGAGTTTGGTGGAGAGATCCCAGAAACTTACGGCGTGCCTGTCTCTGAAATCCAAGAGGGGATCAAGTATGGCGTGCGGAAGGTGAATATCGATACGGATCTGCGTTTAGCGTCCACCGGCGCGATTCGTCGTGCGCTTGCTCAGCATCCATCGGAGTTCGATCCGCGGAAATATCTCAAAGAGGCCACCAAGGCGATGGCTGAGATTGTCAAGGCACGTTACGAAGCCTTTGGATGTGCAGGTCAGGCCTCAAAGATCAAGGTGATTGGCTTGGAGGCGATGGCGTCCCGCTATCTGACCGGTGAGTTGGATCCACGGATCAGCTAATGCATGCGAGGGCGCCTGTCGATGTTGCTCGACGGCGCTCACGCGCGGCTTAAAACAGCACACGACAGCGAATAGTTCCCTCGATTTCCGCAAGCTTTTCGAGGGCCACCTCAGAATAGTCGCGATCCACATCGATCACCACATAGCCAATCTTGTCCGAGGTTTGCAAAAACTGCGATCCAATGTTGATCGCATTTTCAGCAAATACAGTGTTGATTGCGGACAAGACGCCCGGGCGGTTCTCGTGGACATGCAAAAGTCGGTGGTGATTTGGGTGCGGTGGTAAGGCCACCTCAGGGAAGTTCACGCTGGTAAGTGTGGATCCATTATCGGAGTAGCGAACCAATTTATCAGGCAACTTCAACACCAATGTTTCTTGCGCTTCTTGAGTCGAGCCGCCGACATGGGGTGTCAGATGGCATTATCGAGACCGCGCAGCGGTGATTCGAACTCGTCGTCATTGGATTTGGGTTCGACTGGAAATACGTCTACCGCGGTTCCGAGCAGTCGTTTCTCTTCCAATGCTTTAGCCAGCGCATCGATATCCACCACGGTGCCACGCGATGCGTTGATCAGGATACTTTTCGGTTTCATCTGTCCAATCCGCTCCTGATCCATGAGGTTGCGGGTGGAGGCGAGGTCTGGCACATGCAGCGAGACAATATCGCTTTGCCCGAGTAGTGCCTCAAGCGATGGAATCTGTGACGCATTGCCCAGTGGCAGTTTTGACACCACATCGTAAAACACAACGCGCATCCCAAGGCCCTCGGCCAGCACAGAGAGCTGGGATCCAATGGACCCATAGCCGACGATACCGAGTGTTTTGCCACGAATCTCAAATGAATCTGAGGCCGACTTGAGCCAGATGCCGCGGTGTGCCTTGGCATTCTTTTCAGGGATCCCACGCAGTAGCAAAATCGCCTCTGCCAATACGAGTTCGGCGACAGACCGCGTATTGGAGTAGGGCGCGTTGAAGACCACGACGCCATGTTCGGTGGCGGCGCTGAGGTCAACTTGGTTTGTACCAATGCAAAAACAACCGACTGCGACCAGCTTCTCTGCGGCCTCAAAGACATCACGCGTCAGGGTTGTTCTCGAACGAATGCCAAGGAAGTGGACGCCGTCGAGCTTTGCAATGAGCTCAGGCCCCGACAACGCCGTTTTCACCGATTCAATGTTGGTGTACCCGGCATCACGAAAAATGCGTTCGGCTGAGGGATGGATGCCCTCGAGCAGCAGGATCTTGAGTTTGGATTTGTCAAAGGATGTGGTCATGGCTATGCGTCTCTTGTGAATTCGAGGATGTCGGTTTCAGTGGCAAGTAAAAGAAGGTCAGCTGGGCGACGTGCGAATAGTCCGCAGGTCACGACACCTGGAATTTGATTGATTGCGAGTTCAAGCTGCTTGGGGTCGGTAATCGACAGTCCATGCACATCAATGATGATGTTGCCGTTGTCGGTGACGACGCCAGGTCGGTATTCGGGGTCGCCGCCCAAGTCCACCAGTGCGCGACCGACCAAACTTCTCGCCATCGGAATCACTTCAACTGGCAGTGGGAAGGTACCCAATACATCGACACGCTTTGAGTCATCTGCAATGCAGATGAATAGCCTCGACGCCTCAGCAATAATCTTTTCGCGCGTCAGTGCTGCGCCGCCACCTTTAATGAGATTGAGCCTCGGGTCCGCCTCGTCAGCGCCATCGACGTAGACCGGGAGGGTGCCGGTCATGTTCAGATCAAGCAGTTCAATCCCGTAATGAGACAGACGCTCTTCGGTTGCTTTGGATGAGGCGACAGCGCCTAGAAAATCAATTTTGCTCTCGGCCAAGACGTCAATAAAATGATTGGCGGTCGATCCCGTGCCGATTCCAAGCGCGGTGTTGGCATCGAGTTGATCGCGTACTCGCTCAAAAGCGGCTTCGGCCACACGGCGTTTTCTGGCGTCCGGCATCATCCTGATCTCCATGAAGGGGGGCGAAATCATAGCTGTAAGAAGGCTCAGACGCTATGATAGCGAGCTTCATTTTGGAATTCTCATGTTAGATAGTTTGATTCGCAAAATCCTCTCAGCGCGCGTGTATGACGTCGCCATTGAGTCACCGGTCCATCAGGCCCCGTTTTTGTCGTCTCGCCTCGGGCGTACGATCCTCTATAAGCGCGAGGATCTGCAGCCGGTCTATTCATTTAAATGCCGGGGTGCCTACAACAAAATGGTTGGCATTGATCCGGCAATTTTGGCCAAGGGTGTGATCGCGGCCTCTGCTGGGAATCATGCGCAAGGCGTGGCGCTGGGCGCACAGAAGTTAAAGATCCCTGCTGTCATCGTCATGCCGACTACCACGCCAGCCATCAAGGTCCGTTCGGTGAAGGCGCGCGGTGCACAGGTGATCTTGTTTGGCGATAGCTTCGATGAAGCGTTCGCGAAGAGCCAAGAGATGGTGGCTGAGCATGGATACACCTACTTGCATCCGTTTGATGACATCGAGGTGATTGCGGGACAAGGCACCGTCGCTGTGGAGTTACTTCGACAAGTCACCCGTCCCATTGATGCGGTCTTTATCCCAGTGGGTGGTGGTGGTTTGGCTGCAGGTATGGCGGCCTACATTAAATATGTTCGCCCTGAGATTAAGGTCATTGGGGTCGAGCCTGAAGATGCGGCCTGTTTGGATGCTGCGATGCGCGCCGGATCGCGTGTTGTGCTGCCGCAAGTTGGATTATTTGCCGATGGTGTGGCAGTAAAGCAGATCGGTGAAAATACCTTCAATGTGCTGAAAGACCACTGTGATGAGGTGATTACAGTGACCACCGATGAGATCTGTGCGGCGGTCAAAGACGTATTTGATGATGTGCGCAGCGTCAATGAGCCTGCAGGTGCGCTATCGGTTGCGGGCTTAAAGAAATACGCAGAGCGTGAGGGGCCGGGTGAGGCCCTAGTCGCTGTCCTTTCAGGTGCCAACGTCAACTTCGATCGGATCCGTCATGTCGCCGAGCGCGCGGAAGTTGGAGAGCGCCGGGAAGCGATTCTCGGTGTGACCATTCCGGAGCGTCCAGGTGCTTTTAAAACGTTTTGTGAACAGATCGGCCATCGCAACATCACTGAATTCAACTACCGATATGCAGACTCCAGTGAGGCGCATATTTTTGTTGGTCTGACGACGGACCCGACAAGTGATGACCGGAACAATCTTGTGGCGCGCCTGAACGCGGCTGGGCTGCCGGTGGTTGATATGACCGACAACGAACTGGCGAAGCTGCATATTCGTCACATGGTCGGTGGGAGAAGCCCCGAGGCAGGCGCGGAACTGGTCTTCCGCTTTGAGTTCCCTGAGCGGCCGGGTGCGCTGTTGAAGTTTTTGAATCGGATCGGTTCACGTTGGAACATCTCTGCATTTCACTACCGCAACCATGGTGCTGCCTATGGCCGCGTGTTGGTCTCGATGCAGGCGAGTTTCTCAGAGCGCGATGAATTGGCCAGTTATTTTGATGACATTGGCTACACGTATTTTGATGAGACGGAAAATCCTGCAGTTAACATGTTTATGAAAAGCTGATTATCGAAACAAAGGTTAAACCACTAGAAAGTTTGACATTTTTATTTTTGGTCGTATTCTGTCGCCAAATGGTCACAGAGTGAAAGCCAATGAATACGCGCGATCCAATGAAAATGCTGATGTTGATCGGTGGTTTAATCCTTGCCGTCACTGTGGCGCACAGTGCGATTACAGGCTAGAAATCCCAGTCTCTGTCACCACAATATCGAATTTTTGATCCCATATTTCCGCTTTAAAATCAATTTGTTGCATTGAAAACGCGACTCCACCCGCAGTGGTGCACCGGGTGTGGTGTTCATGCCACCGATCATAATAACTCGCCACCCATGCCCAGCCGATGCCCCTCTGAGTTAAATCCAGTGCATGGAACCAGCACCGCCCCGAGCGCGATTGCAGCAACAGGATTGTCCTGTTGTGAGGTCCGAATCCCATAGATTCCAATTATTTCATCATCAGGACCGGCGAGGGCGACAAAGTCCATCTGTGTCTTCGAGCGAATTTTCGGCACATACAGCTCGCGACCGGTCTGCCAGAGACGCTGGTGGAATGGATCGAGATCGACTTCTGAACCCGTGGCGAGGTAGCTGCCGATGGGCCCGGAAATGGTAGCGGATAGCGTGACGAGATGCGCACAAATAGCCTGTGAGGCCTTCTGGTGCGTGGCTTTTGGAATAGCATTGCGCGCATCCAATAACCGCTGGCGAAGAATGGTTTTCGACATAATGCCCCAGGTTGCCGCTGTCGGTTTGGCCCTTGAACCCACAGGTTCAAGGCGGGAAACGCAGATGCGCATTAGGCTTTCCGTGAACGGACCTGCGCACAGCGCACCCTGTGCTTCCCTAGGTAATGATTATCGGCTCGAGGACATAACCAACTGGCGCACAACCTAGGATTGAATCGAGTATATCAGCCTGTCTCAGTTGCAGACAGTCGTTCGAGCGTTGTGCCGATTCGCTCGGCCAATTGTTTGAGTTCAGCGTCGGCACTTTGGGTGTCACCGCTTAAGTGTTCATGCGCAATGTTGAGTGCAGCCATGACGGCCAAACGCTCAAGTGCGTTGGTCCCTGTTTTTTCCTGAATCTCGCGCATCCGGTTGTCGACGAAGGTTGCTGCAGTCTCGAGTTCATGCTCTTGGCCTGCGGGACAGGCGACGGGAAATTCACGACCCAAGATCTGTACCCGTACCGTGGCAATTTCTGTCATGACAAGACCTCATAATTTTTCAGGCGTGTAAGGATGGAATCCACGTGCGTGCGCGCTTCGTCACGCTGCTTGAGCAGTGTTGCCCGGTCCCGTTTCAGCTCTGTTTGCTGTTTTCTCAGGTGTCGGTTTTCTTGATCAAGACGTTCAGTAAGTTGGATCAGTTTCTCAACTTGCTGTTCCAACTCCGTCAAATCATTACGCATTCCGCGATCTCCAATGCCTCGCCTGCATGATACGTCTGTGCCTTCGTCGGTACAACAGACGTGATAGAGTATTCGCACTTGGTTGGGGACCCGAAATGGACACATATCGCACGCTAGATAACTGGTTGGTGGATCGAGACGCGGACATTCGCGCTTCAGAAATGCAGGGATTACTTGCAGGGTTGTTGGCGTCGTCAAACACCCTGAAAGCAGAAGAGTATGTTGGCCGGCTTGCCGAGTATGCCGATGTACCGATCCACGAGCTCGTGACAATTCAAACAGAGCTGGAAACCCTCTATCGCACGCTGAAAACCAGTTGGGATGGCATGGGGCTTGATTTTGATCTGTTGCTGCCGTCTGATGACGAGTTGATCGAAGAGCGCGCCGATGCACTCGGCGCCTGGTGTGAGTCGTTCTTGGCGGGACTTGGCTTATCGGGTGAATTCACGCGCGATCGCACGTTGTCACAAGATGCACGCCATGCGCTCGAAGATCTTTCAGAAATTGCCCGCATCGAGGTGTCGGAAGCGGATGAGGGCCTTGAAAAAGCATTTACCGACGTCAGTGAGCATGTGCGCTTGGCTGCGCTGCTCGTAGCCACCGAATTAAAACCGGCCAGCGGAATCGAGTCCGATGGTCCGATCATGCATTAACTGAGGTCGATCATGTTGGGACTGCATGTATATGAAGAGCGACGTCGTCGCCTGAGGGCGAGCCTCCCAGATAATGCGCTGGCGATTGTGGCTGCAGCACACGAGGTGATTCGTAATCGTGATGCCGAGTACCCGTTCCGTCAGTCGAGTGATTTTTGGTACCTGACGGGATTTACGGAGCCAGATGCTGTGCTTGTGATGGCGCCGAATCAGCCTGATCGCTTATTTGTGCGCCCCCGAGATCCAAATCAAGAAGTCTGGACTGGGCGTCGCTTGGGCCCAGAGCGGGTGCACGCTCACCTCGGAATCGACGAGGGATACCCACTCGATGCGCTACCGGGGCACTTGGCGGAACTCCTCGCGGATGTGAGCTGGTTGGAATATCCGTTCGCCTGCCCATTTTCGACGCAGGTGGTGGACACCGCGCTGAAAGCCAGAGCGAGTCGATCACGGCGACACGATCTATTATCCCATCGTGTTGACCTGAGTCGGCACTTGCACCAATCACGGATGATCAAATCCCGTGAGGAGGTGGACCTCATGCGTGATGCGGGTGCCATTTCGGCACGTGGCCACATCGCGGCCATGGAGCAATGTGCACCGGGGATGACCGAGGATCAGCTCGCTTCAATAGTGGAGCATACCTTCCGCATGCAAGGCAGCCCTGCGGTGGCCTACCAAACCATCGTGGGCGGCGGAGATAATGCCTGTATTTTGCATTATATCGATCGCTCAGATCGCTTGGTCTCAGGTGACTTGGTCCTGATTGATGCGGGATGCGAAGTGGAGGGTTATGCAGGCGATATTACCCGCACTTTCCCAGTGAATGGCCAGTTCACGACACCGCAGGCGGAGCTTTATGATCTCGTCCTCGCGGCACAAACCGAGGCGCTCAATGAAATGCGTGTGGGTAAAACCATCAAGTGTTTCCACCAGGCCGCGCTGCGCACGCTGACACAGGGATTGATCGACCTCAAGATCATCAAGGGTTCACTCGAAGAGGCGCTCGAAACCAAGCAGTATTTGCCGTATTACATGCATGGCACAGGCCACTTCTTAGGCCTCGATGTGCATGATGTGGGTGCATATGAAGAGCAAAAAGAGCCGATTACCTTGACTGCAGGCATGGTGATCACCTGTGAGCCTGGCCTGTATGTGAGCAAGCGCTCGGATGCGCCAGCGCGCTATCGGGGCACTGGGATTCGGATCGAGGATGATGTGTTGATTACAGCCAAGGGCCCTGAGGTGTTGACCGGCTTGGTTCCAAAAGAGCGGGACCAAATCGAAGCTCTGATGCGGGGCGCGTAATGCAGGTTGCGATTATCGGTGCAGGTCCGGTCGGTCTGATCAGCGGACTGGCGTTAGCTGAATCTGGGCATGGTGTCCGCATCTTTGACCCGTCAACTGAGAAGCCAAAAATGTCACTGGCGTTGGCGGAGTCGACTCTTGGCATGCTCTCGGGGCTCGGCATAGGTGAAATTCCGGGTGAGGATTTGACTGAGATTCACATCTCAGAGCGTGCGGTCCCGGGCTCAGCCGTATTGTCTGCTTCTGAACTCGGTTTTGCGCGGTTTGGCCGTGTGGTGTGTTCCCATGCTGTGGAATCGGCGCTCGGTAAGGTGGCTTTGCGATGGGTGGAGCCGAAAACTGTGGCACAGATTCGCGCGCGTGGCGCGCAAACGCCGCCCCAGGTCGTACTTGACGATGGTGAACAGGTCACACCGGACTTGGTGATTTTGGCGGATGGCGGCCGAAGCCCCCTCACGGAGTCCTTGGGCTTTGTCGCACAGAGACGCCCTTTTGATCGGACGGCCGTATTGGGTCGGGTGCACATGAGCCGTCCCATCTTAGGCCGCGCCTACGAGCGGTTTGTTGGCACGGGCCCACTCGCTCTGTTGCCGCTGTCGGGCGGTCTGTATGGATTTGTGTGGTCGCTCACGCCATCGGTGGCAACTGCGCTCGCTAATGATCGCGAGGCACTGGTTGCACACTTACAAGACGCAATGGATCCAGCCCTTGGCGAGGTCAGTTTAGCCACAGAGCCTGTCTTAATTCCGTTGGTCGAGCGCTGGATCGATCAGCCCTATCGGCCTGGCGTCTTGGTGCTTGGCAATGGCGCGCAAACCATTCATCCAGTCGCTGGTCAGGGCATGAATTTGGCATTGCGTGGGGTGAGCCGATTGATCGACTCGCTGGACGATGGACCTGTAGATGTCTCAGTGCAACAGGCTTTTGCCGACTGGCGGCTTGATCGTGATCGGACGCGTTTTGCGTCCTCGGCCTTGGAGGCCCTGTTTGATGTGCCGACACTTTGGCGACGCGTGGGAACTGCAGTGGGCATGTCCGTGTTTGATCAAAGTCGCGTCTTAAAGCGCAGGCTCGCCATGGCTGGCATGGGACTGTTGTCATGAAGGTTGCTGTCATCGGTGGTGGATCGATTGGCTTGTCGGCGGCGCTTGCTGCGGCACAGATGGGGATGTCTGTCAGTGTCTACGACCCGCAAGGTTTTGAGTTGGAAGAGCCCTCAGGCGAGATGAGTCCTCGGGTCTGGGCGTTGGGGCCAAAGGCCACTGCACTTTTGCATTCACTGGGTGTGTGGCGCGAGGATCCGCGCTTGTGTCCTTACCAAAAAATGCGAGTGATCGATGCCACCAGTGACGGTCAGGTGCGATTTGAAGACCCTGAGCTTGGCGTGATTGTCGAGGCCGATTGGGTCAAGCGGCGCTTACTTGATGGTCTGCATCGGTTGCCGATCGAGCGCATCACATCACCTGTGCTGCACGCAACCCCAGAGGGTGCGGTCGTGGTCTCGGAAGATCAGGTCGCACAATTCGATCTCGTGGTTTTGGCTGAGGGACGTGCAGGGCAGACGGCACAGGCCTCAGGCTTTACCCAAATTGATGGGGGTTACCAGCAAACAGCATTGGTTGCCACGCTCGCTGCCAAAGCCCCACATGGCAATGAGGCATTTCAGGTGTTCACCCCGGAGGGTCCGCTTGCTTTACTGCCGTTGCCGGACCATGGCCAAGTGCACCGTGTCAGTTTGGTATGGTCAGTATCCGTTGATACTGCACAACGGCTGCAAGCGGAGACGATTGATGCACTCACACAGCGATTGATCCATGCCTCTGAGGGCGTCAGAGGACAGCTTGAATTTGTGTCGGAGCCGATTTGGATTCCGCTTTCGCAACATACGCTGCGGCATGACGCACTTGGGCGTTGTATCGCCATCGGTGATACGGCGCATGGCATTCTGCCACTTGCGGGACTTGGGGCGAATCTCGGTTTTGCGGATGTTGCTGCGCTTATTGAAGCGATGCAGCGCTCGGCCCCGAATGGCGCAAAAATCGCCCGGACCGTCGAGCGGCTGCGTCGCTTCGATCAACATGCAGTGGCTTGGAGCATGGGACTCTTTTCCGATGTGTTTCGGTCGACTGATCCGATGGTGCGTCTCGGTCGAAGTTTGGCATTGCGAACCGCAGATCGGCATGGCAGTTTGCGTCGTTTGGTGCAGGAGTTGGCAGGGTAATGTTTACCGGAATTGTCCAAGGGTTGGGCGTGGTGACCACAGTGTCGGATGCCGATGGGATTCGGCGTTTGACAGTCCGTTTGCCAGAGGGGCGGACCTCGGGGCTTGAAACTGGGGCCTCTGTTGCAATCAATGGGGTTTGCTTAACGGTGGCTGCCTTCGATACCGAGTCGGCGGCATTTGATGTGATCGATGAGACGTTGCGGCTCACCAATTTAGGTGCATTGTCTGTGGGCTCGAGTGTGAATACGGAACGGGCTGCGCGATTTGGCGACGAGATCGGTGGACATGTCTTATCTGGCCATATTCATGGGTTGGCCGAGGTGGTGCGGGTTGAGCCGAGCGATGGGAATCTGGCCATTTGGTGGCGTGTCCCTGAGGCGCTGACCAAATATGTGATGCCAAAGGGGTATGTGGCGCTCAATGGTTGCTCTTTGACAGTCGGTGAGCGGCCTGAGGGCAGTGTGTTCAGTATCCACTTGATTCCAGAGACACGTCGATTGACCACCTTTGGTGAGAGCAAGCCCGGCGATCAGCTCAATCTCGAAGTGGACGCGCAGACGCAAGCCATTGTCGACACCGTAGAGCGAGTGCTGGATCAGCGTCGGTGACAGTCTGGCAAGATCATTTACGCCAAGCGATCACATCGTCAGCTGAGTTGTGTGCAGCGCTTGATTTGCCGTTAAGTGCGATATCGCCCGATAGTGACCCCGCATTCCCGGTGCGCGTGCCACGACCCTTTGTTTCCCGAATGAAGCCTGGGGATCCTACCGATCCACTGTTGCGTCAAGTCATTGCGCTGCCCATTGAGCAACTATCAGCGCCCGGATTTGTGGTGGATCCACTGCAAGAGCACGCAGGTGTATTGCCTGGACTGCTGCATAAGTACCGTTCCCGCGTGTTGATGATTTTCCGTGGAGGCTGTGCAGTGAATTGCCGGTATTGCTTCCGGCGACACTATCCGTATCAATCGGAAACCCTAAGGCAGCAGGATTTGATCCAAGTGCTCGACTATCTGCGCGCACACCCTGAGGTCAACGAAGTCATTTTCTCAGGTGGTGATCCTTTGATGGCCGATGATGCAGCGCTCACTGAAGCCATGCAGGCCTTAGCCGCATTGCCACAAATTCAGAGGCTACGGATTCACACGCGATTGCCTGTGGTAATTCCAGATCGTGTAACGCATGAATTTGTGAGGGCTGTGGCGGATACCCCGGTTCCCGTAGTTGTGGTCCTGCACATCAATCATGCGCAGGAAATTGATCAAGCTGTCGTGGATGCAGTGTCGCAGCTTCGC
>JAGYIK010000100.1 GCA_018402605.1 Litorivicinus sp.
GTGGAGGTGCCGTGCGCGTTGACATAGCCGATCTGCTCTGGCGTAAGCTGAGCATCGCGCAATGCGTTGATCATTGCCGCCGCGGCGCCTGATCCATCTTCTGGTGGTGAAGTCATGTGATAGGCATCGCTGCTCATACCAAAACCTACGATTTCCGCGTAGATTTTCGCACCACGTTTCTTCGCATGTTCATACTCTTCGAGTACCACAATGCCAGCGCCGTCACCCAGCACAAAACCGTCACGATCTTTATCCCACGGGCGGCTTGCCGATTGTGGATCCTCATTTCGAGTCGACAGCGCTCGAGCGGCCGAGAATCCCGCAATACCAAGAGGTGTTGAAGCCTTTTCTGCGCCACCGGCAATCACAATGTCCGCATCGCCATAGGCGATCATCCGCGCACCAAATCCGATGCAATGGGTCGATGTCGTGCAGGCTGTGGTGATGGCAATATTGGGTCCTTGGAAACCATATTGAATGGCAAGGTTACCGGCGATCATATTGATAATTGAACCTGGAACAAAAAATGGCGACACCTTCCGAGGACCACGCTCATAGAGCAACATGGTGGTGTTTTCAATCAACGAAAGCCCACCGATCCCAGAACCGATCGACACACCCACACGGGTCGGATCGAACGCACTCTCCATTAACCCGGAGTGCTCGACCGCTTGGATCGCACTGACCATGCCATATTGGATAAAAGGGTCCATTTTCCGCGCATCCTTGGCGGACATGTACGTTTCGAGATCAAATTCCGGCACCAGTCCTGCGAACTTGGTCGGATACTCAGCTGTGTCGAACTCGGTGATCGCCGTGATACCACTTTGACCAGCCAGAATCGCCTTCCATGACGCTTCGACGGTGACACCACATGGGCTCAACATTCCGAGGCCTGTGACTACAACGCGACGCTTTGACATAGTTACTCTCTTTTCAACCTGACACAAAAAAGCCGCGCAGAACGCGGCCCTTTGCTACTTCTGACGTCGATGGCAAGTCCCGAATTACAGGTTTGCTTCGATGTAAGAGATGGCTTGCTGCACTGTCGTGATTTTTTCAGCTTCCTCGTCGGGGATTTCGGTTTCGAATTCCTCTTCAAGAGCCATCACCAATTCAACTGTGTCCAGTGAATCAGCACCGAGATCATTAACGAAAGATGATTCCGTTGTTACCTCGTCTTCTTTAACGCCAAGTTGTTCACATACGATTTTCTTGACGCGCTCTTCGATACTACTCATCGCTCAGAATACTCCTAAAGATGTTTGCTGCCACTGTTCAACGTGGCGTCATTATTACTGATGTCCCGAAGATTACAAGCTTCGCGATATCCGACTTAGGCCATATACATGCCGCCATTGACATGTAGTGTAGTTCCAGTGACGTAGCTTGCCTCTGTACTGGCAAGGAAAGCAACGGCACCAGCCACCTCGTTTGCTGCGCCTAAACGGCCCAGCGGAACCTGTGACAACAACGCTTCTTTCTGCGCTTCCGGCAGTTCATGCGTCATGTCTGTTTCAATAAACCCCGGCGCGACTGCATTCACCGTAATCGCACGACTACCGAATTCACGCGCCATCGCCCGCGTCATGCCTTCAAGGCCAGCCTTCGCTGCAGCATAATTCACCTGCCCAGCATTGCCCATAGAACCCACCACCGAACTGATGTTGATGATGCGACCTGTGCGCGCCTTGGTCATCGGTTTGATAAATGCCGATACCACCGTGTAAATCGCGGTCAAATTGGTGTCGATCACCGACTGCCAATCTTCCGGCTTCATCCGTAACATCAAAGTATCTTTGGTAATACCCGCGTTGTTAACCAAGACCAATGGACTCTTCTCTGACGCCGCCAAATCTGCTGCTAACGCCTGGACCTGCTCGCTCTCGGTCACGTTCAAGACTCGGCCTTCGCCCTTGGCGCCTAAATGCGCGGAGAGATTGTCTGCGCCCGATGCTGTGGTCGCTGTCCCAATCACGTAAAAACCGTCTGCAACCAGACGATCCGCAATTGCACGACCGATACCACGGCTCGCGCCTGTCACTAAGGCGTATTTCATACTGATTCCCTAATCCGTGTCAGTGCCTGTGCAAAGTGCTCAGCTGTTCCCAACTGCACATGCACGACTGAAGTTCCAATCCGTTTCGCCAGCCCACACAGTACCGCACCCGGTCCAAACTCGGCAGCAGCCGTCACGCCTAATGCATCAAGCCCCTGAATGGTCTGGGTCCATCGGACCGGTGAAAACGTCTGCGAGACTAGCTGCTCGCGGATGATGGCCGGATCCGTCTCCGGTTGCATGCTGACATTTTGAACCACCGGCACCTTCGGCGCGTGAATTGTAACCTCCGCCAACCGCTCGGCGAGTCGCTCTGCTGCTGGACGCATCAGCGCACAATGAAAAGGCGCACTCACAGGCAGGGTCAGGGCACGCTTGGCGCCTGCGTCTTTCAAACGTGGCAGCGTCGCCTCAATCGCCGTCGCATGGCCGGCGATCACCAGTTGCCCTGGGGCATTGTAGTTCACTGCCTCTACGACCTGCCCGAGCTCTAAAGCGACCTCAGCACAAATCCTCTCAATCACCGCATCATCGAGGCCCAGCACCGCCGCCATCGCACCCGTTCCAGCCGGAACTGCGTCTTGCATAAAGCGTCCACGCGCTTGCACGACCAAAACGGCATCGGTCAGACTCAATGCGTCGACGGCTGCGAGCGCGGTGTACTCACCCAAACTGTGACCACATACAAACCCTGCCTCTGGACCACCGGCCACCGACCACGCGCGTGACATCGCAACGCCAGCGGTCAAGAGTAATGGCTGGGTAATTTCTGTAAGAGACAATTGTTCAGCTGGGCCGGATTGCGCGAGGGCCCATAGATCGAAGCCAAGTGCGTCAGATGCTTCGGCAAAGGTATCCGCAATCACCGGATGGGACCCAACCAAATCTGACAGCATGCCGACCGATTGTGATCCCTGTCCCGGATAGAGGGCGACAAAGGCCATCAGGACTATTCGTCGTCTTCTGCGACTTCATCCTGACGTGGCACCACGACTTGGCGACCACGGTAAAACCCATCTGGGCTGACGTGATGGCGACGGTGCACTTCACCTGTCATCGCATCGGTCGACAATGTCGGACCTGTTAGTGCATCGTGTGAGCGACGCATACCGCGACGCGCGCGTGATTTTTTGTTCTGTTGAACGGCCATGATGATCTCCCTTCAGGGTCCCTGTTCATTCTTCAATTGTGTAAGCACCGCGAACGGGCTTTCTCTTTCCGAAGCATCTCCGGGCTCCGGATCCGGTGTCCATCCGCTGTCACACGCGTCATGCATCGGCATGATCGGTAACAACAAAACCAATTCATCTTCAATCGCTTGCCGCAACAAGAACTCGCCATCCTCAACAAGGATTGGATCGAGCGCCTTATCGAGGTTTTGCATCTCCGCCTCGGAAAATACCAAACCCCATGCGATCGGTCCTGCAAGGTCAAACCGAACCGGCTGCAGGCATCGCTGGCAGGTCATTTCAACTCCACAGCGAATCTCTCCAACTACCTTCCTCGGCCCATACGGGTCTCGAAACCCGCTAATCGAGACCTGCCCGCCGGCCAAGAGTGTCGCCATTTCAGCGAACCTCTTGTAATGTTCAGGCTGCAACACACCAGATAGAGATTCCCGCGCTTCAACGAAGCGGTTCGCGTTCAGGTGCTCAGGCAAGGTGTCTGAAAACATAGGCGGGGGATTTTAGTGATGCGGCGGCCGACTGTCAAAGACTAAACCCGGAAATCCCATGCTGAATCATCCACTTTTGCTCGCAACAGAGAGCCAATATAAAATTGCACTGCTGAAACGTTTGAATACTCCGTTCGAAACCCAGCCTGCACATATCGATGAAACGCCCGCGCCACATGAGCATCCGCGAGATTTAACAACGCGGCTTGCGCGCCAGAAAGCG
>JAGYIK010000101.1 GCA_018402605.1 Litorivicinus sp.
GCATTGGCAGAACGCTTAGTAGCCCGTCTATCAGATGAACTCGCAGGGCGAATGGTGATCCTGGTCTCACATCGCCCTGAGGTGTCAGCAATGGTGACTGACCACCTGGCGCTCAGTCCGAAACGAGCCTGAACTCGAGAGGCGTAAGCCCGTCAATTTGGGCACAAAACACATCACCGGGATCAACAGAACCGACCCCGGCAGGTGTACCGGTATAGATCAGATCCCCGGCCTTCATTGTTTGCAAACCTGAGAGGTAGGCGATGAGCTCAGCAGTCTGATAGGCCATCTGCGATAAATCGCCGTGCTGCCGCACGACCCCATTGACGCTCAATGCAATAGACCCGGAGGTCAATGGTCCAGAGACGGATTTAGGGGTCACCACACCGAGCACTGCTGCATCATCAAAGCTTTTACCGATCTCCCATGGACGGCCTTTATCCTTGGCCTCCGCTTGCCGATCACGTCGCGTGAAATCGATCCCAACCGCGTAACCATAAATCGCCTGTTCCGCCTCGGTTACCGAGAGACGATCACCACCCGATCCCAAGATCGCGACCAACTCCACCTCGTGATGCAGGTTACTGGTCTGGCTTGGATAGCGGACCGCAGGACCAAAGGTGACCGAATCGAAGCTTTTCTGAAAATGAAAAGGCGCGTCACGATCGACTTCGCCGCCCATCTCACGCGCGTGCTCCGCATAGTTTTTCGCGATACAAAACACACGGTTGATGTATCCGGTTTCACCTGTTGTCGTCTGAAACGCGGGATGTGTTGGCGAATTCCACTGCATAGCTGTTCTTAAACCTCGTATACTTTTGCGATGAGCCTATATCGAACCATCAAAACCTTCGACAATTATCCATGCAGTCATCGCCAGTGGCGACATGCGGGGCATTGCAAATTCATCCATGGGTACTCCAGAAGTTTCACCATCACATTCGGTTGCGAGACCCTGAACGAATCTGGGTTTGGTGTCGATTTTGGCGAGTTTGACGAAGTCAAAGCCTGGCTGTCACATTGGTTCGATCACACCATGTTGATCAACGCAGACGACCCAGAGCTTCCATTATTCGAACAACTGCACGCCAAATCTATCGTCGACCTCCGTGTCCTTCCGAACGTCAGTATGGAGCGAACCGCTGAGTTCGTATTTGAGTTTGTCGATGCGTGGATCCGCAAACAGACCAACCAGCGCGCCTTTGTGCTGGAGGTAGAGTGTCGTGAGAACAACAAAAACGCAGGCCGCTATCTGGCACCAGCAGTAGACAACCGCCGATAACGCAACATCATGAATAACCCAATCAATCCGACACAAGCCAGGGTGCTGATAAAGGCTGTCCAGCCAAAGACTTCATACACATAGCCCGTGACCCAGGCGCCAAATGCACCGCCTGCGTAATAGGCGGAAACATACAACCCGTTGACTACGCCACCCAGTGTTTTCGCATTATGGTTGACCTCGGCCGCCGCTAAGGTATGGATTAAAAACATCCCAAGGCACATGACAAAGACCTGCACCATCAGCAATTCCACGCCGAAAATGTCAAACCCAACAGGCCGATCAAATGCAAGCCCAAAGGCATATCCGAATGGCACCACCAAAAACGTTTCGCCAACCATCAGCCGATAGCGCAGACACCACCCCAATGCTGTAACCAATACTCAATCCAACCAAACCCGTGCTGGCTGTGGGGATCGATCTCAGTGATCGAAAGGAAGATAATTCAAATAGCCCGCAAACGGCCAAAAGACTTAAAGTACCGAGATATAAATTGCACTGTTACCACCGGTCGTGATCCTTCGATGATTCCCGAACGGGTCGGGCGCACCAGGTTCAGAGGTTTTCGGTGTCGCACGCCGCCAGGAGTCATGGTCACCAGTAACAAAAGCCGGCCCAGATCAAGGCGACTGATGCGCATAGTCTAGATAGGCCGCTGGCTGACCGCTAATGACACGGCCGCCGCCACCGCCACGATGGTCGAGGCGATATAGATCGCCATCACACGTGATAGTGCAGCACCACTGCGCCCCGCAGCCAGATAAGGCCATGGTAGCGGTCAAAATCGCCCGGCATCAGTGCCCCTGGATCAGTCAGAGCACCAACATCATGTTGTGGCTTCCGACCTGTCAAGTAGTATTACAGGTGCCAAGGGAAGCGCATTTGAGGATCGTCAGTGCGCTGAGTTGTCGAGCAACACCCCATAGGTCAGGGGTGCCAGTGCCATAGGAATCAGTATGATCGAGACCAGTAACCCCGCTTCAGGCTTTGAGACCATAAAGCGATCGCCGCTCAGACAGCATAGGTTGTGGTGCCGACACCTGAAAACAAATCGAAATCGCCAGGTATAAAAAGATCTCCACCAGGCTGAATTACTTCAGGCGTTGGTCGCTCACAGTAAACGACGTTTGAGGTTGTGCAAACCGCGTGACACCGCCGCTCAAACCACGGGTAACCGCAATCAGCCAATTCGGCGTCCGATGCAGTTGTCGATGAAGCCGCGCCGAGTACGGGCAACATCGCCTGATGGAATTGATGCCGACGCTTGGGGTCGGTGGCAGAGAATCTGACCAGCGCCCTGAATCGAGGACGCAACAGCGTCATGGGGCCATCAGCCATCCTCACGATCGGTCATCCAGCCGGTAGAAACTCATCAACCCCAAAATGCCAGAAACTCACGCGGTTGCACTAAAACCGGCCTTCAAAATCAGATAGGGTCGGGAAGTCATCGGCCTCAATCAGGTTCCCTAGGTTTAACCGCTCAATCTGGCCCTGCTCCAGCCAATGCCGAAACTCCCGTTCAGTTAACGCCGCGAGGAGCAATTGCTGATCAAACACCGCTGATCTCCCAATGCAAGTTCGCTCGGCCCGCTAAAAACCCATCACGGTCGACCACAAAACGCGTTCCTGCGCGCTCAAGCAGCATCCGAATCACATAGTCGCGCGCATCGCGATCCAGCCCAACCAACCACTGATCGAACCATAAGATTTGTCCGGGACGTGCCAATGCGCGCGCGAGTTTCATGCGGTGCATTCCAAAGGGCCCGGCTTTCGCTTGCAAGGCTCCAATCGGCGCCTGTAAGCGGCCAAATAATGACTCAATCCAATGACTCACGCCTAAAGCCTCAAGATGTGCCTCGAGTGTTGAGGATTGAATTGCCGGATCAATAAACAGCCAATCACCAACAGTTCTGGCATCTTGATCCCGTGGGTGATCCAGCATGACCACCGAGAGCGCGAGTGCCATTGGATCCAAACGGGCTACATCCATGCCACCGATCCGCACCGCACCGCGCTCGGGATTTACACGCCGTGTGAGTAAATGCTTCAAGGTTGAAAGACCCGCGCCTTCGGCTGCCGTGACGCGAACCAAACTGTCATCTGCACAGGCAAAACTCAGTTGGTCAAATAGGGGCTGATCACCCGCATGACGCCGGTAAACCACCGCATCAAATTGCACATCACCACGCAGTGTCAGCGGTTTTGCCTGAGTCTCCGGCGCATCGCTTGCATCGTTTTTCTCCACAGGCAAGGCGCTACGCAGTCGCTCGAGTAACAAGAGTGACGCCAGCGCAAGTCCCGTTAACACCACGGGCTGATCTGGATCTGTGCTGGCCATGGCGGGAATGACTACACCTGAGGCGATCACTGCTCGACTGAATCGACTGTACTCCGCGACCAGTTCGATTCGTGCCACCACCCACTGGCTCGCTTCCTCCCAGACGCGAAGGACGCGGGCGCGAACCGACGGCTCACCATCACGCGACAAGCGGATCGACAACCAGCGCATCGGATGATCTATCTCAGGCAAACCGGGCAAGAGTTTTCTGACGTAAATCCAGTACGCCAAGACAATGAGGCCGGTCAATACAAAGAGTCCAAGCGCCAAGCCGGGACTGTGCCAAAATAGCAGGCCAGAAAGTGCCGTAAAAGACACCACCAGTGCGG
>JAGYIK010000102.1 GCA_018402605.1 Litorivicinus sp.
ACATCCTACGACGATTACATCGATGCATTGAAAGCGATCGCTGAACCGACCCGGTTCCGCCTCGCACGGCTGTGTGCGCAAGGTGAGCTGACAGTCTCTGAACTGATGCGGATCGTTGGCCAATCGCAGCCACGCGTCTCGCGTCACCTCAAATTACTGCAAGATGCCGGTGTGCTCGAAAGCTTTCGTGAGCAGCATTGGGTTTTTTATCGTGTCAATCAGGATCCCACACGGCAACAACTGATCCAAGCCCTTTTATCGCATTGCCCTGATCAAGACGCACAAATGCAGCTCGATCAAAGCCGTTTACTTGAATTGCAAAGTGCCCGCGCCAAACTCTCGGAGAGCTTTGTTGAAACCGAGGTTCCCGACTGGCTCCGCTTACATGAATACCATGGCGACCCCGAGCGTTTCCAAGACGCTGTGCGGCATGCATTGCGTGGCACTCCGGTCGGCCATCTGCTCGATGTCGCGACGGGGACTGGGCGCATGCTGAAAATTGCTGGTCCCTTGGCCGACAGTGGTGTTGGCATTGATTTATCGAAAAAAATGGTGACTGTGGCGCGAAGCGCACTCGCTGAGGCCGGCTTGGCGCATCTGACCGTCCGTCAAGAGGACATGTACCAAATGCGCTTTCCGGCGCGTCATTTTGATACGGTAACGATTGATCAGGTGCTCTACTTCGCCACCAATCCCGATGCACTGATCAAAGAAGCCACGCGCGTCTTAAAAGTTGGCGGACGCCTCTTGCTGGTCGCGTTCACCGCGTCCGCGCGGGCGAAAACACCGCCCTCTGTTGGCATCGCACTACCTGACATCCAGCAATGGATCGCCGATGCCGGACTGAAAATCACTGCCACCAACGTGCTACCGGGCGATGTGCTCGATATCAGTTTGTTGGTCTCCGAGAAAACCAAGGATAAAACATGAGTTCACCGCGCGTGTCGTTTGAATTTTTTCCACCGAAGACGGCCGAAGCTGAAGCCAGTCTATGGAACACCGTTGAGCGGTTGGCGCCGCTGCAACCGGAATTTGTCTCTGTGACCTATGGGGCGGATGGCTCCACTCGGGAACGGACGCACCAAGTCATTGAGCGGATTTTGCGCGAAACCGCCCTAACACCTGTGCCGCACCTGACCTGTGTCGGCGCTCCACGGCACGAAATTGATGCCATTGCGGATAGCTATTGGGATCTCGGTGTACGGCAGATTGTCGCACTTCGCGGTGACCCCGAAGGTGGAGCCGAAGCCGATTATGTGCCGCATGCGGGTGGCTATGCCTACGCCTCGGATTTAGTCGAAGGACTGCTGTCTCGGCATCCGTTCGAGCTGTTTGTAGCGGCCTACCCAGAGACCCATCCGCAGGCCATCTCGGCTGATGCGGATCTCGATAACCTGCGGCGTAAGGTCGACGCCGGGAGTCGGCGAGCCATCACGCAATTCTTTTTCGACAATGCAGTATTTTTGAAGTTTCGTGATCGCGTCGAAGCCGCTGGCATCGATGTCGAACTGATCCCAGGCATTTTGCCTGTGACCAACTACAACACGCTGGTGCGTTTTGCGGCAGCCTGCGGTGCTTCGCTACCGAAGAGTCTCACCACGGTATTCGAGGGCCTCGATGAAGACCCCGGCACGCGCCAGTTGATCGCTGCCCACGTCGCCGTCTCACAAGCGGAAGATCTCGGGCACGAAGGTGTCGATGACTTCCATTTTTACACATTGAACCGTGCGGATTTGAGCTACGCGGTCTGTCATGCACTCGGTGTGCGAGGTGCCCAATGAACCGAACTGAACGCATTGACTGGCTACTGACCACCCTCCCCAATGAGATCGTCATTCTGGATGGCGGCATGGGCACCATGATCCAAGGCGCAGGCCTCGGTGAGAGCGATTACCGCGGCACCCGCTTTGCTGATTTTCCACAGGACCTGAAGGGCAATAATGACCTGCTGACCCTGACCCAACCGGAGCTCATTGCCTCAATTCACCGATCGTATGTGGAGGCCGGCGCGAGCATCATCGAAACCAATACCTTCAACTCTAATGCCCCCTCGATGGCGGATTACGGCATGGAAGATCTGGTCGTTGAACTCAATCGTGAAGCGGCACGACTGGCGCGTAAAGCGGCAGATGAAGCCGACCGTCCCGTGCTGGTCGCAGGTGTCCTCGGGCCAACCAACCGGACCTGCTCCATTAGCCCAGATGTGAATGACCCGGGCGCGCGAAACATCACCTATGCGCAGTTGGTTGCAACCTATACCGAAGCCACGCACGCACTCCTTGAGGGTGGTGCGGACCTGATCCTCGTCGAGACGATCTTCGATACGCTGAACGCCAAGGCGGCCCTCTATGCGATTGATCAGGTGGCAGAAGAGACCGGCATTCCGATTCGCATCATGATCTCTGGCACCATTACGGATGCCTCAGGTCGCACCCTGTCAGGGCAAACCACGGAGGCCTTTTGGTTCTCAGTCCGTCATGCCCGCCCACTTTCAATTGGCTTGAACTGCGCCTTGGGGCCAAAAGAATTGCGTCCATTTTTGGCCGATCTGGCCCGTGTCGCCGACACCTTTGTCTCGGCCCACCCCAATGCAGGACTCCCCAATCAATTTGGCGAATACGATCTCGAAGCCGAAGAAATGGCCGGTATCGTCGCAGAATATGCACAAAGCGGGCTTGTAAACATTATCGGCGGTTGTTGCGGGACGACTCCCGAGCACATCCGTTTGATTGCAGAGAAAGTCCGCGCACACCAGCCCCGCGTCATCCCAACACTGACGCCAGTGATGCGACTCAGTGGTCTCGAGCCCTATATCGCAGATGAAACAACAGGCTTTGTAAATATTGGTGAGCGAACCAATGTGACGGGCTCAGCCATGTTCAAACGGTTGATTCTCAACAACCAATTTGATGAGGCCTTGGCGGTTGCTCGCCAGCAAGTTGAGAACGGTGCACAGATCATCGATATCAACATGGATGAGGGCATGCTCGACTCGAAGTCAGCGATGGTCACTTTCTTAAACCTGATCGCTTCAGAGCCTGATATTTCCCGTGTGCCTGTGATGATTGACTCATCCAAATGGGACATTTTGGAAGCCGGCATGCAGTGTGTGCAGGGCAAGGGCATCATCAACTCGATCTCCCTCAAAGAAGGTGAAGCACAATTTTTAGAGCAAGCCCGAAAGATCCGCCGATACGGCTTCGCTGTGGTGGTGATGGCCTTCGATGAGAAGGGTCAGGCCGATACGCAAACCCGAAAACGCGAGATCTGTCAGCGCTCCTATCGCCTGCTCACCGAGACCTTGGATTTCCCGCCTGAGGATATCGTGTTCGATCCCAACGTATTCGCCGTTGCCACCGGCATCGAAGAGCACAACAACTATGCACAGGACTTCATCGGTGCCTGTCGCGACATCACAACGCATTGTCCGCACAGCTACATCTCAGGTGGCATTTCCAACGTTTCGTTCTCATTCCGAGGCAATGATCCAGTGCGCGAAGCCATGCACTCGGTCTTTCTCTATCATGCGATCCGTGAAGGCCTCTCGATGGGCATCGTCAATGCGGGGCAGCTCGCCATTTATGAAGACATCGACACAGAACTTCGGGAACTCGTTGAAGACGTGATTTTGAACCGCCGCGAGGACGCGACCGAACGCTTGGTTGATGCCGCACCGCGCTTCAACGTCGGCAAAGAAGCCGAAGATGACACAGTCGCAGAATGGCGCAGCGCACCCTGTGAAGAACGATTGGCTTACGCACTGATCAAAGGCATTGATGCGCATGTGGTGGAAGACACAGAGGAAGCCCGCTTAAAGGCAGAACGTCCACTGCATGTGATCGAAGGCCCCTTGATGGATGGCATGAATACGGTCGGCGATCTGTTTGGCGCCGGCAAGATGTTCCTGCCGCAGGTGGTG
>JAGYIK010000103.1 GCA_018402605.1 Litorivicinus sp.
ACGGCGGTGTCGTGTTCGTCGACCTGAGGGACCGGTCCGGAACCGTGCAGATGGTCGCCGATCCCGAGGTCGCACCGGACGTCGTCGAGCTCGCGCACCGCCTGCGTGACGAGTGGGTCCTCGCCGTCGACGGGGTCGTGCGTGCACGACCCGAAGGGATGCGCAACGCGAAGCTCGCGACCGGCGACGTCGAGGTCGCGGTCACGGGCATCACGGTGCTGAGTGAGGCCCGCACGCCCGCGTTCCCCGTCGACGATGACGTCGAGGCGGGGGAGGACCTGCGCCTGCATCACCGCTACCTCGACCTGCGTCGTCCGCGCATGGCCCGCAATCTGGTGCTGCGCGCGCGTGCGCTCTCCATCATCCGGCGCGTGATGGAGCGGCACGACTTCCTCGAGGTCGAGACGCCGATGCTGACGCGTCCGACGCCGGAGGGTGCGCGCGACTTCCTCGTGCCTTCGCGCATCCGTCCGCGCGAGTCCTACGCGCTGCCGCAGTCGCCCCAGTTGTTCAAGCAGCTGCTGATGGTGTCCGGTGTCGAGCGCTACTACCAGATCGCTCGCTGCTTCCGTGATGAGGATCTGCGTGCCGATCGGCAGCCTGAGTTCACCCAGATTGACCTTGAGATGTCTTTTGTGGATGAAGACGGCGTGATGCGTCTGACAGAACAGATGATCCGTGAACTGTTTATTCAGGAACTGGATGTGGACCTCGGCGAATTCCCAAGAATGCCCTACGCCGAGGCGATGGCGCGATTTGGAAGTGACAAGCCGGATTTACGCATCCCATTGGAATTGGTCGACATCAAAGATTTGATGGCCGATGTGGACTTCAAGGTGTTTCGGGAACCGGCAACCGACCCCAATGGTCGCGTGACAGTGCTCAAGGTGCCCGGTGGTGCAACGATTTCGCGTAAAGAAATTGATGACTACACGAAGTTCGTTGGGCAATACGGCGCCAAGGGTCTGGCGTGGGTCAAGGTGAATGATCGGGCCGCTGGTCTTGAAGGGCTGCAGAGTCCGATTTTAAAGTTCATGCCGGATGATGTGATCTGGGCGCTGATGGATCGGGTCGAGGCGAGAGACGGGGATATTCTATTCTTTGGTGCAGATTCGACGCGTGTGGTCTCTGATGCCCTTGGCGCACTCAGGATTCGTGTCGGTCATGATCTCAATCTGCTCACCCACGCATGGGCACCACTGTGGGTCGTGGACTTCCCGATGTTCGAGGATGCGGGCAATGGTCAGGTGGCGTCACTACACCACCCATTCACGGCGCCGACAGTCGATCCGGCCACACTGAAGTCGGCGCCATTGACCGCGCTCTCACGCGCCTATGACATGGTGCTCAACGGCACAGAATTAGGCGGCGGGTCGATTCGTATCCACGATCAAACCATGCAAGAAGCGGTGTTCGATGTGCTCAATATTACGCCCGATGAACAGCGTGAAAAATTTGGCTTCTTATTGGATGCACTTCGCTATGGCGCGCCCCCGCATGGCGGCTTGGCATTTGGACTGGACCGCTTAGTCATGCTCATGCTCGGAGCGACCTCGATTCGCGATGTCATTGCCTTCCCTAAAACCCAATCTGCAACCTGTTTATTAACGGATGCGCCCGGCGAAGTCAGTGCTGAGCAATTGAAAGAGGTTGGGGTGCGAATTCGGAAGGAACACACGGAGTCGATGTAATGGCAGGACATTCCAAATGGGCCAACATCAAGCATAAGAAAGCCGCGCAAGATGCCAAGCGAGGCAAGATTTTCACGAAGTTGATTCGTGAGATCACCGTGGCTGCCAAGCTCGGTGGCGGTGAGATTGCGGATAATCCGCGGCTCAGAGCAGCGGTCGATAAAGCGCTGTCAGCCAATATGACGAAAGACACCATTCAACGTGCGATCGATCGCGGCGCCGGTGGTGGCGATAACGAAAACGTTGAAGAGCTGGTGTATGAAGGGTATGGCGCAGGTGGCGTAGCGGTGCTTGTTGAGGTGATGACAGACAACAAGAATCGGACCGTGGCTGAGGTGCGTCATGCATTTAATAAGTGTGGTGGTAATCTGGGAACCGATGGGTCTGTTGCGTACCTATTCGAAAAGCGCGGCCAGATCGTGATTGAGACAGGTGATGAAGATCAAATCATGGAAGCCGCACTCGATGCCGGGGCTGATGACGTACTGACGCAGGATGACGGCTCATACGACATTGCAACATCACAAAATAATGTGGTGGAAGTGAAGGACGCCCTTGTAGCGCGGGGAATCGAGGTGACATCAGCTGAGGTCGCATTGGTTCCGGCGACCCTTGCGGAGTTGGATGAAGACACTGCACCCAAGGTCATGAAGTTGATTGATATGCTGGAAGACCTTGATGATGTGCAAAATGTGTACACCAATGCCAACTTTACTGATGAGCTACTTGAGACGCTGTCTTGACGCGTCGGATCCTCGGTATTGATCCCGGCTCACTGAAAACAGGGTGGGGTGTGGTCGAAGTCGAGGGCTCCAAAATTCGCTATGTCGATTCGGGTATTTTACGTCTTGGGCAGGGGTTGATGGCGGAGCGTTTGATGCACTTACATGAGGGGCTCTCGCAGGTTTTCCAGACCCATCAGCCGACAGAATGTGCAATCGAAGAAGTGTTTTTGGCGAAAAATTTTCAATCTGCGCTGAAGTTAGGACAGGCTCGAGGGGTTGCAATGCTGGCGTCAGGATTGGCGAATATCCCGCTGAAAGAATATGCGGCCAAAACAGTCAAACAGGCCATCTGTGGTCAGGGTCAGGCCACTAAATCCCAAATGCAGAATATGGTGATTCGGATCCTCAGTTTGACTGAGAATCCGGGTGAGGATGCGGCCGATGCGCTCGGTATTGCGCTCTGTTGTGCCTATGTGAAAGAGGGTGCAGGGGCTGAAGCGCGCTTTCGGATGTCATCACGCGCCCGCGGTGGCCGGCGCTGGCGTTTACAAGAGGATGTGAAGTGATCGGTCGGATTCAGGGAACGCTCGTTGAAATTGACCAAACCATGGTGCTGGTTGATGTAGCAGGGGTTGGTTACGAGATTGAATGTCCGGTCAGCACACTCTGTGAGCTGCCCGCGATTGGTCAGGATGTGCGGTTATGGACACATTTTGTGGTGCGTGAAGATGCGCAACTGCTCTATGGATTTCTAAAGGCCCAGGATCGCGCTTGTTTTCGCATTCTGATCAAAATCTCGGGCGTCGGTCCCAAACTCGCTGTTGCCATTCTCTCTGGGCTGTCGGCCGATGAATTAGCAGGAGCGGTGGAGCGTGATGATGTCAACACACTGACCCGACTGCCGGGTATCGGGCGCAAAACAGCAGAGCGCTTGGTCGTGGAATTGCGAGGTCGATTGGGCTCTGGTGGCGGTACACAGGTGCGTGGTCACAGCTCGCCAAGCGAAGATGCGATTTCGGGTCTGATTACGCTCGGTTATAAAGAAGCGGATGCACGCAAGGTGTTGGCGAGTTTACCTGTGGAAACTGATGCGACACCTGAGAATTTAATCCGTGCGGCGCTCAAGACAATGTTGAAAACCTCGTGACAGAGCGCTTAATCGAAGGCGGAGTGCAACCCGAAGACGCGCGAATTGATCGTGCGGTCCGACCCAAGCGGCTTGCTGAGTATGAGGGGCAGCCTAAGGTGCGCGATCAAATGCAGCTCTTCGTTGAAGCGGCACGTGGGCGCAATGAGCCGCTTGATCACACATTGATTTTTGGCCCTCCAGGTCTTGGTAAAACCACATTGGCAAACATCATTGCCGAAGAGATGGGCGCATCGTTAAAGTCGACCTCCGGGCCCGTACTCGAGCGCGCCGGTGATTTGGCCGCCATGTTAACGAACCTCGAAGCCGGTGATGTGTTGTTTATCGATGAAATTCATCGTTTCTCCAAGTCA
>JAGYIK010000104.1 GCA_018402605.1 Litorivicinus sp.
TCTGAGCTCATCATGATGCTTTCGGACTCGAGAACCACGGTCCAAGTCGGCTCCATGGTGAAGCGCTCGACAATCATGCTGACGTCAAACGCTTGCAGCATACCTTCCATTTGGTTGACAGGCGCAGTGCAGACCACGACTTTTGCTGTGAACTGATCGCCTGTCGTTGTGGTGAGTTGATAGCCACCGTCTTTAGCGACCACCGTCTCAACGCGCACGCCACTGTCGATCATCAGGCCATCAGCGAGATACCGGCCAAACGCATTCATGTATGGGGTGCCAACGAAGCGTGCCTGGGTGTCAGGGGATGCAATCAGCTCTCCATTGGTCATTCGACCCATGCGTGGCGCCCACCGCGCTACCGCACCCGAGCGTTCAGCCTGTTGCAGCACGTGCAAAAAGGCATCGCTCCGCGCGGTCATAAATTGCGCGCCGATATCGGCTCGACCACCGTCAAGTCGTTTGGATGAGAGTCGCCCACCTGGGCCTCGACTTTTCTCAACAATTCGCGTGTGTTGTGGCGGCAATTGACTGGCACAGGCGAGTCCGCACACCCCAGCTCCGATGATGACATAGTGAAAATCTTGCATAGTGATGTTGTTTTTCTTGACTGGAAATTACAATAGATGACCCAATTCACTGTAACAGGTTCATCTAGGGCTAGAAAAACAATGAGCAACATCAATATCACGGAGAGCGCACAAACCTACCTCAAAGGTTTGTTAGAAAAACAAAATGTGGATGGGATTGGTGTGCGTTTATTCGTCTCGCAACCCGGTACAGCCTATGCTGAGACCTGCCTTGCGTACTGCCGACCGGGTGAAGAGAAGCGAGATGATGAACAAGTGGCACTCGAGGGGTTCATCGCTTATTTGGATCAGCCCAGTCTTCCGTTTCTCGAGGATGCTGTGGTGGATTATGTCGCCGATAAGTTGGGCGGCCAGTTAACCATCAAAGCGCCGAAGGCCAAGCAGCCAGCTGTTGCATTTGACGGGCCCGTTGAGCAGCAGATCGTCGAAATCCTTACAGGTGAAATCAACCCTGGTCTTGCTTCGCACGGCGGGGAAGTCCGTTTGATTCGGCTGGAAGAGGATGTCGCAGTCTTACAATTTGGCGGTGGTTGCCAAGGGTGTAGTGCGGTGGATATGACGCTTAAAGATGGGGTTGAGAAGACCCTGATGGAGCGGATCCCAGTGCTTAAGGGTGTGCGTGACGTGACAGATCACAGCCAGCGCGAAAACGCCTACTATAAATAGGCGCTGAGCTGATGGTGGCGATTGTAAGCAAGGTGAGCTCGCTCGATGCGATTGTCGCTGAGATTCAGGGTTTCCTTCGCGCTCAAACGCCGTCGGCCTGGGTCACCCATGCCTTGGGTGATTTGCCTACATTGTTGATTGATCATGCAAATTGCGAATACAAGGCCGCATCAACAGGCATGTCACTGGTGAGCCGCTATCGTGATCGTCCGAGACTGCAACGACTGATGGCGCGTCTGGTTCGCGAAGAGATGCTGCATTATGAGCAAGTCTTGATCTTCATGGAGCGTTTAGGTGTGCACTACGCACCCTTGACTGCGTCTCGGTATGCGCGGACTTTGCGCGACCATGTGCGGACCGAAGAACCCGGCCGTTTAACCGATGTCCTGGTGGTCGGAGCCATTGTCGAGGCGCGTTCGTGTGAGCGTTTTGCCGTGTTGTGGCCGCACCTGCCGGATGCGTTGGGCAAATATTATCGGAGTTTGCTGCGCTCTGAAGGGCGGCATTATCAGGATTATTTGGCTCTGGCGCGCGAGACAGCCTCAGAGACCGAGGTTGAGGAGCGTTTAGATATTTTTCTCGAGCTGGACGCTCAGTTAATCCAGTCGCAGGATACGGAGTTTCGTTTCCACTCCGGTGTTCCTGCCGTATAGCACCATTGTTCGCGCACTTCGATCGCGTCGGGTGCGATGTACACCTGACTGAGGGTGCGCTGCTTGGGTGCATCATGATCGAGTACGTAGCCGATACCGGAGTCGTCCCAATCTGAAGTAACGGCCCGAATACCGTTGGGATTGAAGTGCACAGCGGGTCGGTGGGTATGCCCGTGAATCAACAAATCCACCGCGTAATCGTGCATCCAGAGTGCGACCGTGGAATCCACCGCGTCGCCAATCGATTCCGGGCGGTTCGCCTGGTTTTCTCGGGATGCCTGTCGTAAACCTTGGGCGATCGCTTGGCGTTCAGCCAGTGGTTTGGCTAAAAATTCGGTTTGCCATTGGGGGTTTCGAACCTCTGCTTTAAAAGTTTGGTAGGCATGATCCAGAGTGCACAGCTCATCACCGTGGATGATTAGAGCACCCGGTAACTGAAGCATTGGCTTGAGCTGGATTTGGAATGTATAACCATTGCCTGACAGCAAGAAATCGCGGTTACCCGCAATCAACACAGTGTTATCGGAGGCACCGAAGAATTGAGTAATGCGATGTCTTCGTCACGTGCGCCATCTTCCGATCCATGCCTCGAAGATGTCACCTGCGAGCACCAGTTGATCGCAGGCCATTTGGGCGATACCCGACCTGATCAAGCCAGCGATCAGGTCGTGCGGATCCGCGGATCGGAAATGATGAGCGAGCGAATCAAATGACTGATGCCTTGGTGATGAATTCACATCTTCTGCGGTACATCCGAATGGCCAGCCCGACGCGTGGTCTCAACAGCCTGATCGCATCCACTGTTTCCAATCCATCAAGACGTCCAACGCCAGCAGCCGAAACCATCGGAAGTTTCGAGAGCGGAAGTTCAAAAGTCATTGTTCGACACAATGATGAAAACGTGATGTCGCTGAGTGCGGATCCATGGTGCCATGGCAATTGTTCCGCGGTTATTAGCGAGGCCGTTAGATGCCTCGTTCTGAATCGGTGCACGGGTCTCTTTTTGGTCCATGCCGGGCTCAAAGCCACCACCTTGAATCATGAAGCCATCGATCACGCGATGAAATATGGTGCCGTCATAGAATCCGTCCTCGACGTACTGCTTAAAATTGGCGGTTGTTTCCGGAGCGTCGTTCTCAAACAGCTCTAAAGTGATGTTGCCAAGCGTGGTTTCCAATAGAATCACAGGTTTTTCTCCTCATATGTCAGGGCGGTACTATACCGATTCAGTGAAAGGAAGGGCGAGTGGGCATTCAGATCTTTGACACAATGGCGCGCGAAAAGCGTGAATTCACCCCATTACAGGCGGGGCGCCTTGGGATCTATGTGTGCGGAATGACGGTCTATGATCGTTGCCACTTGGGGCATGGTCGCGTCATGGTGGCGTTTGATGCCATCGTCCGCTATCTCCGGTATCGGGGCTATTGCGTCACCTATGTCCGCAATATCACAGATGTTGATGACAAAATTTTCGCGCGTGCAGCAGAGCGCGGTATCGCATTCGATGCCTTGACAGCGGAAATGATCGACGCGATGCATGCCGATGAGCTGAAGCTCAATTGCCAATTACCCGATGCTGAACCGAGAGCCACGCAGAATATCGATGCAATGATTACCTTGATTCAGCGGCTGATCGATGCGGGCGCTGCCTACCAGGGCCGAGATGGCGATGTGTATTTCCGAGTGTCAGCATTTCCAGGATACGGAAAGCTCAATAATCGAAATCTGGATGATATGCAGGCCGGTGCACGAGTTGCAGTGGCCGATGACAAAGAGCACCCCGCTGATTTTGTATTATGGAAGCGAGCCAAGGCGCATGAGGAGTCATGGCCGAGTCCATTTGGTGACGGGCGTCCGGGTTGGCATATTGAGTGTTCAGCGATGAGTATGGACGCACTCGGTGAGACCTTTGATATTCATGGTGGCGGGCCGGATCTGAAATTTCCACATCATGA
>JAGYIK010000105.1 GCA_018402605.1 Litorivicinus sp.
GTGTTGACCTTGTTTTTTGTGCCACCGCTGCTGGCTGCGTTGTTAAAGCGTCATTTGCCGTCATCGCCAATGATTGGTGAGGCGCACGACATTGAAGCGCCACTTGGGCAAAACGCATGAAGACGAATAGGCCTGAATTCGGTAGAATTCTGGCCTTTTCGAGAGCACGAGTTTGTCCATGGAAATTAATGCCCGTAATGCCCTAATTGCCGACCTGAAAGCGCGAACCGACGTGCTGAGGGGGTATCTTTGACTATACGAGCAAGCGTGAGCGGCTCGATGAGGTCAATTTAGAACTCGAAGACCCCAATGTTTGGAACGATCCGGCGAAGGCGCAAGAGCTCGGCCGCGAACGTTCGAGCTTAGAGTCCGTCGTCAATACGCTTGATGCGCTCGAAAGCGGTGTGGCTGATCAGCGGGAATTGACCGACTTGTTGTTGGAAGAGAACGATATCGATGGTCTCGCCGAGGTCGACGCCGAGCTTGAGCACCTCGAATCTTTGGTCGCTGGACTCGAGTTCCGCCGCATGTTCTCAGGCGAATTGGATGCCAATCACTGCTACCTCGATATTCAGGCCGGTTCAGGCGGAACGGAAGCCCAGGATTGGGCGAGCATGTTGCTTCGCATGTATCTGCGTTGGGCTGAGAAAAAAGGCTTCAAAGTGGATGTGGTCGAAGTTTCTGAGGGTGAGGTCGCTGGCATCAAGAGTGCGACCCTGCACGTGCAGGGTGAATACGCCTTTGGCTGGTTGCGGACTGAAACAGGCGTGCATCGTTTGGTTCGCAAAAGTCCCTTTGACTCCGGTGCGCGCCGCCATACCTCGTTCTCGTCGGTGTTTGTCGCGCCTGAGATCGATGACAATGTGGAGATCGAAATCGATCCGTCGGATTTGCGGATCGATACCTACCGTGCATCAGGTGCCGGTGGCCAGCACGTCAACCGGACCGATTCTGCTGTACGCATCACGCACGAGCCGACCGGTGTGGTCGTGCAGTGTCAAAGTCAGCGCTCGCAGCATCAAAACAAGGACTTCGCGATGAAACAATTGCGTGCGAAGCTCTACGAGCGTGAGATGGAAGCGCGGCGTGCCGATGCGCAAGCACTGGAGGATTCCAAAGCCGACATCGGCTGGGGAAGTCAAATTCGCTCGTATGTTTTGGATTCCAGTCGCATCAAAGATCTGCGCACGGGCGTCGAGACCTCAAACACCCAAGCTGTGCTCGATGGCGCGCTTGACCCATTTATCGAAGCCAGTTTGAAACAGGGGCTGTCATGACAGAACACACCAACGCACCCGAGGTAGAACTCGATGAGAACCAGCTGATTGCGGAGCGCTACAAAAAGCTCGGTGTGCTGCGATCGACTCACGATGTCGCCTTCCCGAATGACTTTCGGCGGACACATTTGGCCGCTGAGTTGATTCAAAGCCATGGTGAGATGGAAAGGACGCGCTCGCCGAGCAAGCCGTCGAGGTGTCTGTGTGTGGCCGGATTATGCTGCGTCGGATTATGGGTAAAGCCAGTTTTCTGACCATTCAGGATGTCAGCGGTCGAATCCAACTCTATGCCCGTGGCGATGCCTTGCCCGAGGGTGTGTATGCGCAATTCAAAACCTGGGACCTCGGCGATATCGTTGGAGGACGCGGGCTGTTGTTTAAAACCAACACCGGGGAGCTGTCAGTCCATTTGACGGAGATTCGCTTACTAACAAAGTCCCTAAGACCGCTTCCAGACAAGCACAAAGGCTTAACCGATACCGAGATGCGCTACCGGCAGCGGTATGTGGATTTGATGACCAATGAGGAGACGCGCCGCGTCTTTACGATTCGTTCCAAAGTGATTGCTGCAATTCGTCAGTTCTTTGAAGCGCGGGCGTTCCTTGAGGTGGAAACACCGATGCTGCAGGTCATCCCGGGCGGCGCTGCAGCCCGACCCTTTGTCACGCACCACAATGCCCTGGATATGGACATGTATCTGCGGATTGCGCCGGAGCTATTCCTCAAGCGCCTGGTTGTCGGCGGCTTTGAGCGTGTGTTTGAAATTAATCGGAATTTCAGAAATGAAGGACTTTCGACCCGTCATAATCCGGAATTCACCATGTTGGAGTTTTACTGGGCCTATGCCGATTACCGCGACTTGATTGGGCTGACTGAAGCGTTATTGCGCGGGGTGGCAGAAAAAGCCTGTGGTCGGTTGACCTTTACCTTAGAGGACGGCTCCACAGTCGATTTAAGTCAGCCGTTCCAGCAGATGACGGTCAAAGAAGCAATCCTCGCGCATTGTGATCAAGCCACTCCAGCGATCTTGGATGATGAGACCGAGGCACGCGCGCTGGCAACCGCCTTGCATCTCAAGATTCCAGAGAGCGCAGGCCTTGGCAAAGTGCAGATTGAGATTTTTGAGGCGGTCGCTGAGCACCAATTAATGCAGCCGACATTTATCACCGCCTATCCTGCCGAGGTGAGTCCTCTGGCCCGTCGAAACGACACAGACCCCTTTGTGACCGATCGCTTCGAGTTCTTTATTGGTGGACGTGAGCTGGCGAATGGATTCAGCGAGCTCAACGATGCCGAAGATCAAGCGGAGCGTTTTCGCGCACAGGTCGCGGCCAAGGCGGACGGTGATGACGAGGCCATGTTTTATGACGAGGACTACATCCGCGCCCTGGAGTACGGATTGCCGCCAACCGCTGGTGAGGGCATTGGTATCGATCGGTTGGTGATGTTTTTGGCGGAACAGCACTCTATCCGTGATGTGATCTTGTTCCCCGCGATGCGGCCTGAGGTGTAAAACATGGCCACCTTGATCCGGCACCCTGTCAGTGCACTCGGATCCGGAGTGACGTACTCGGTAACGGAGATGAGCTTCGGCTCAGGGCCGGAGATCGTATTGATCCAGGCGGGTCTCCACGCCGATGAGTGTCCGCCGATCCTGGTCGCTGGTCAGCTGGTTGAGAAGCTCACAGAACTGGAGGCTGAGCGGCGGATTCAAAGCACCATTCGTGTTATCACCCAGGCCAATCCGATTGGTGGGTCGCAGTGGTTGCGTGGTCATCATATTGGGCGCATCGATCTGTCGAGCGGTCGCAATTTCAATCGGCAAATGCCAAGGCTGGCCGAGCAAATCTGTGTCGAACTTAAACGGCGGCTCAGTACGGATCCGCTGAAAAATCGAGCAGTCGCTCGCGAACTTTGGCTGGAAGCGCTATCTGGCTATCTGGTTGAATCGCCGGTTGATGCATTGCAGGTGGTTTTGCAATCACGTGCCGTGGAAGCATCTTGGGTGTTGGATTTGCACTCCGATGATGAAGCTGAGGCGCATGTCTATGGCTTTCCGAGTGCCGAGGCAGAAACTGTGGATTTGGCGTCGCGCTTGAACGCGCCAATCGTTCTCATGGCTGAGCAAAGTGGTGCAGACTCATTTGATGATGCACTGATGGCCTTCTGGGCCGCCTTGGATGCAGAATTCCCCGATGCCGGTTTTCATTTGCCGCTGGTTGCGATGACTGCGGAATTGCGTGGCACGCGGGATGTGACCCGCTCACTGGCCGAGCACGATGCCGACGCAATTCTGCAATTTTTGATGGCCAGACAGCTCATCGCCGGCACTGCGAGCGAACCCACGACGCAGGTCGCAGTGAAACCACTGTCGGGATTGGACCCAGTTACGACACCGGATTCTGGGCTTTTGATATGGCATGCGCAGATTGGCGATCGCTTTGAGGCGGGCAATTTACTGGCTGAGCTGTATCGACCGGATCGACCGAATTCCCCTGCATTG
>JAGYIK010000106.1 GCA_018402605.1 Litorivicinus sp.
AACATCGACCTCAAAGCAGTGAAGCGCGAGGTCGCCCCTCAGTGAGCGTGTTTTACAAAAGCGTCACGACTGCGCGCTCCGCAATGAGACACTGCAAGAACGCAACACCGTTTTAACGGGCCTTACGTGGTAATTAATCACCCCCTGATGCGGCGCCAATCCCCAGAGCGTTGCCTTCCGGAGGCAAAGGTCAGCGATTCGAATCCTCTTGAGCGCGCCAGTTCCTCAGTCGGTCACCGACACACATCACACATCGGATTCTTCTGAATCGGCATCGTTTCCCACTCCGCTAACATAGCGTCATAGAGAAGCACCCGACCCGATAGAGAAGTCATCCCTTGAGCCAGTAATTTAAGGACCTCCGTGGCCTGTATGGAACCGATCGTACCGGTAACAGGTCCCAAGATCCCACTCGACCCACAGTCTAGGTCTCCTGTTTGGGTGCCCTCAGGAAGGAAACATGCATAACATGGGGAATTCTGATCCCTGATATCAAATACCGAAACCTGCCCAGACATTTGAATCGCGGCTCCGGTCACAAGTGGCGTTTGTGTTGCAACACAAAGGCGGTTGATCGCATGCCGCGTTTCGAAGTTGTCACTGCAATCAACAACAATATCAGCCTCTGCAACATACGACCTTAAGTTCTCAAGAGTTGCACGATCCGTTACGACATCGACCTGACACGCGGAATTCAGCGAGGCAAGTTCCGCTCTCGCAGACACCGCTTTGTTCACACCAATGCGGGAATCACGATGCAGGACTTGTCGCTGGAGGTTGGTGAGATCCACCGAATCAAAATCACATAGGGTCAGTCGCCCAACACCGGCGGCGGCCAAGTACAGTGCACAGGGGCTACCAAGACCGCCTAAACCAACAATCAGCACATGGCCATTTAGAATGTTGTGCTGCCCTTGAAGATCAATTTGCGGGAGCAAAATATGTCGGCTGTATCGTTCGAGCTGGCAGTCATCCATTTATCCGCCACCTCGTTTCATCGACCAGTCAATTCGATCCAATACGGCCTTTCTTTCGCTCTGTGTGCCACTGATGAAAGTCCAGGTTGCAATCAAGGAGGGAAGCCGCATGAGCGCAATTACAAAATCAGGTTGCACCTCGATCTGAACTTCAATGGTGACCGAGCCCTCAACGATCGTAAAACTGTGCGGTCCACCAGAAACACCATTGGGAACAGCTTGCCTGAGCCCTTGCTCATACTCTTTTGCGGAAGCAGACACAGTGCGTACTAGGACATCCAGTTGCGTCTCACGCATTAACTAGCCACCTGCGACAGGTGGCCAGATCGCCAAGACCTCACCAGGGCGGAGGATCCGCGTCGCTCGGTCGTCGGGATCGATGTAGACCCCGTCCACCAACACGAGGTGCACCAATCGCTCAGGCAACTGATACCGCGCAATAATCGCCGCTACGGTATCTGTCGCATTGACTTCGATCGCAACCTTATTATCTCGCGCACCGGCTGGGAGGTAACTCGACAGACTGGCGTACAGCTTGAGGGTCGCGCTGTGATCAGCCATTCAAAACCATCGGTTGTTGTGCGCAAGCAAGATATGCATCCATCACACGGAGTGGTTCATCCATCAGGATCTCTTTCCATTCACCAAGTGGCGTTTGGCTTTGTATCAGTCCTCGCAAGACACCCACGTGTTGCGTGAGCCCTACTGACGTCGCACCGACCAAGACATCATCTTTAAACTGCAGGCTGATGTAGCGATTGTATCGCGGTTCTGCCAGCTCCACGCTAACACCACCGTCAACGCCTTCCCACTGCCCGAAGGAGCTCGAAATCAAACCAAGTGTGTCGAGCACGTTGATGGCCAAAACACCCGCATGCGGGACAGATCTCGATGCCATATTCATTGCTGCAATCCGCGCCTGATCCGCAGCATTTGGCTGGATAGCCGATACCATCGGCGTCTGACTAAATAAATCAGGGGCCTCAGCGACATCACCAGCTGCATAAATATCGGGCACAGATGAACACATATTGCGATCCGTTAAAATTCCGTTCCCAATGTCGATACCGGATCCTTCGAGAAAACCAATATTGGGCTTCACGCCTGCAGACATGATGACTAAATCGCAGTCAATTGTTTCGCCAGTCGACAATGTCACTGTCATTTGCTCATCGTCATTCGAGGCGTCGCCTGCACCACTGAAGAGCCCCTTAATTGCACCAAGGATCGATGCCCCACCAGCGACCGTTCGGTCGATGCGTTCAACTTTGGCTGAGGTGACCACACGAACGCCCTTTGACTGAACCCAATCTTTAATCATCGCACCAGCTTTCGGGGTCATCATTCGGGGCACCATTCGGTCACCCAGTTCAACGACGGTCAAATCGACCCCATTCCGGGCTAACGCCTCAAGGATAATGCAACCAATGAAACCCGCTCCGACCTGAACGACCTTCTTACCTTCCTTCGCAAGACGCGCTATCGATCGCGCATCATCCAATGTCCAACAGGTGTGCACATTTGCGAGGTCGATACCGGGAATCGGCGGCCGTATCGGATAAGAGCCTGTCGCAATCAAAAGTTTGTCATAGGACTCAGTCGATCCGTCATCCAAGGTGACCGTTTTGTCACTCGGGCTCACTGCAACCGCTTTACCCACTTTGTTGGTGATTTTCAGACGCTCAAAATGGTTCGCTTCTTTGCGCAAATAGGTTCCCGTTTCGTCGATATTCCCTTCAAGAAGGTAGGGAATCGCCATTCGCGAATAGGGTGGCTCCGACTCACAACCGATCATCGTCACCATTGCCTTTGGATCTAGCTTCCGAAGCGTTTCCGCTGCAATCACGCCTGCAGGACCATTGCCGAGTATCAAGTGTTTCATCGATGTGACCTCAAATTCTTTGTATTATTACAGGCTGGCAACCCCCATCTCAACAGAGTGAGGGTGCGGAGTTGCCAACAGGCAAATGCCCGCTAGCCCGGCCTTGAGAGGCCGTTACAGGCCCAAACGCTGCAGCGTATCCGCCTTGGGTCTCCCCTCGGCATCCCATCCACGCTTCTCGTAATACTCAGGCAGCATTTCCGGAACACCCGCCACCAAGCCCTTTGCAGGCCCTTCTTTTGCAGGTTCGGTGGTCAACCGCTTCGGTAGTTGGTCATCGGCCTTGGTGAAGCCGGCTGCGAGATTGAACATTTTTTCCATGTTCCATATCCGCTCACCCACTTCACTGAGCTTCTCCATAGACCAGTCACCTTCACAGGCCGCATCGATTTGCGGCTGGATATCTCCCAATGACCAGGCAAAGCTTGTAAAGATACATAGGCCAGACGCATCAAAGGCTGCAGTCGCATCCTGAAATGCCATCACAAGTTCCGGCTTGCCTTCGGTCACCAACGGATCTGTTTTCACCGGAATCCCGAGTACCTCAGACGCCACAGTGTAGGAGCGTAGGTGACAGGCCCCGCGGTTGGACGTCGCATAGGTCAGGCCCATGCCCTGAATCCCACGCGAGTCGTATGCAGGAAACTCTTGCCCCTTCACACTCATCGACAACTCAGGCTGTCCATATTTTTCGCACAGACGCTTCGAACCCAAGCCAATCTCAATTCCGAAACCTTCACCATTTGCTGTCATGTCGACAAGCTCACACAAGGCCTCTGCCGAACCGAATGGCGCTTTCAGACCGATGGTTTCCGCATCGAGGGTGCCGTTTTCATACATCTCCATGACAGCACCAATGGTGGCCCCAAAGGAGATTGGATCCATTCCCTGCTCATTACAAATCAGA
>JAGYIK010000107.1 GCA_018402605.1 Litorivicinus sp.
AGTCGCGTCGACTTGTCGCTTGGGCGCACCAACTATGTTTTGAAAGCGTTGATTGCAAAGGGCTTGGTTAAGGCGGAAAGTTTTAGTCAAAATCCAAATAAATTGGGCTATATGTACTTGTTAACGCCCGAAGGGATTGTAGAAAAATTGAACTTAACGCGACGGTTTTTGGTCCGGAAGTACGCCGAGTATGATGCGATCCAAGAGGAGATTGCCTTGCTCGAAGCGGAGCTATCAGGGAAGGGATTGTAGGGTGAGCGAGGGGCTTATCGTGCTTGGAATGGGTGTGGTTGATTTTGTGGTTTGTTTCTTTTTAAGAGTTGGTTCGATTCTGTGAGTTCATTTTCATTATGTGGTCGTATCATCGGTGTGATCGGCTTGGGATATGTGGGTCTTCCGTTAGCGGTTGAGTTCGGAAAACGTCGTGATGTGGTGGGGTTTGATATCAACCGATCCCGCATAGCGGAGCTTCAGTCCGGTCATGATCGAACGCTTGAATGTCCAGCCGAACAATTGATAGGGGCCGAGTTTCTTCGGTTTAGCGCAGAAGAGTCTGATTTAGACGCCTGTTCCGTTTTTATTGTGACGGTGCCCACGCCTGTAGATGCAGCCAACCGACCCGATATGTCTCCATTGGTGAAGGCCTCGGAAATGGTCGGTCGCCACTTGAAAGCGGGTGATGTGGTTATTTATGAGTCGACCGTGTTTCCGGGTGCAACTGAGGAAGTGTGTGTGCCTGTGCTAGAGGCGGCTAGTGGTCGTACTTTTAACGTTGACTTTTTCTGTGGATATAGTCCGGAGCGCATTAATCCAGGTGATAAGGTCAATACGTTGACGACGATTAAAAAGATTGTCAGTGGTAGTACACCACAAGTCGCTTTAGCAATTGAAGCCTTATATGCAGAGATTATTACTGCGGGCACGTGGCTAGCCTCCAGTATTAAGGTGGCTGAAGCGTCAAAGGTGATTGAAAACACCCAGCGAGATTTAAATATTGCTTTCGTCAATGAGCTCTCGGTAATCTTTGAGCGTTTAGGCATTGATACACTCGAAGTGCTAGAGGCGGCTGGAACCAAATGGAATTTCCTGCCATTTCGTCCCGGGATGGTTGGGGGGCACTGCATTGGTGTAGATCCCTATTACCTGACTCACAAAGCTGAGCAGATTGGCTACCACCCACAGATCATCCTCGCTGGACGGCGGATGAATGACAACATGGCGCGCTATGCAGCACGTAACATGATTAAGCGGATGTCGCGGCGAGGCATCAATGTCTCTCAGTCGTTCGTGGGCGTCTTGGGTGTGACATTTAAAGAGAATTGCCCAGATGTGAGAAACTCTAAAGTCTTCGACATGATTCGAGAGTTTGCATCCTGGGGTGTCACGGTTGTGGCCTCTGATCCTTGGGCTGACCCAGCAGAAGTGTTGGCCGAATATGGCGTAAACCTAGTCGATGCGATCCCTCCAAGCTCCTGTGATGCCTTGGTAGTTGCGGTTGGTCATAAGGAGTATCGCGATATGGATCTCGAGGTACTGCTCGGTATGTGTGGTAATCCAGAGCATGCGGTTTTGGGCGACTTGAAAGCAATCTACAATCGCGAGGCATGCTTAGGTGCCGGTTTTGATGTATTTAGGTTTTAAATGATGAAACGTTTTGGATTAATCGGTGTTGCAGGCTATATCGCGCCCCGCCACCTTCGCGCGATCAAAGACACAGGCAATGAGCTTGTGGTCGCCATGGATATCAATGACTCTGTGGGGATTTTGGACAGTCATTTCCCGTCTGCTGAATTTTTCACGGAGTTCGAGCAATTTGAGGCCTTTGTCGAGGATGAAAAGTTGGCAGGTCGATCGTTGGACTATATCGCGATCTGCTCTCCAAATTACCTTCATGTGCCACATATGAAATTCGCACTTCGAAACGGAATCGATGTGATCTGTGAAAAGCCTTTGGTACTGAGTGGACGCGATTTGGACGTGATCCAAGCCTATGAGTGTGCGTATGACGCCAAGGTGAATTCAATTCTGCAGTTGCGTCTGCATCCGTCCATCCTTGCGCTTCGCGAAAAGGTGCAATCTGCCCCCGCAGGCACCGTCTTCGATGTTGATTTGACCTATATGACCTCGCGCGGCAAATGGTACATGCGTTCCTGGAAGGGCTTGGATCAGAAGTCAGGCGGGGTCGCAACAAATATTGGTGTGCATTTCTACGACATGTTGCATTTCATTTTCGGTCCGGTCTTGGCGAACGAAGTGCATTATCGGGATGCCTACACTAGTGCTGGGTACCTTGAATACGAAAAGGCGCGCGTGCGTTGGTTTTTATCGATTGACGCCGGCCATCTTCCCGATAACGCGATTCAGGGTGAAAAGCTGACCTATCGAAGCATTACCATTGAGGGTGAGGAACTCGAATTTTCGGGTGGGTTCACGGACTTACACACGCAAAGTTATCAGCGCATCTTGGCCGGTGAAGGTTATGGTGTAGATGAAAACAGAACGGCAATCGAAACAGTGGAGCAGATTCGGGAGCTTGCCATCGTGCAAAATCCTGGGCGCCCGCATCCGCTGCTCAATAAGGTGCGATAACCGGTGCCGGTTTCGATTCATCCCTCTGCAATCGTCGATGAGGGCGCAACGATTGGCGAGGGTAGCCGAATTTGGCATTTTGTGCATGTCTGCGGTGGAGCTCGCATTGGTCGAGATGTGTCGCTCGGTCAAAACGTGTTCGTGGGAAATCACGTGGTGATCGGCGATCGGTGTAAGATTCAGAACAACGTGTCTGTGTATGACAATGTGATGTTAGAAGAGGGTGTTTTCTGTGGGCCCTCGATGGTGTTTACCAACGTCTACAATCCCCGCGCCTTGATTGAACGTAAAGATGAGTACCGAGAAACTCTTGTAAAAAAAGGAGTCACGCTCGGAGCCAACAGCACCATTGTCTGTGGCATCACCATCGGAGAGTTTGCCTTCATCGGCGCCGGCGCAGTGATTAATAAGAATGTGAAACCCTATGCGCTCATGGTAGGTGTTTCGGCGAAGCAGACGGGATGGATGAGCGAGTATGGGGATCGAATTCCCTTGCCTTTAACAGGAACTGGGGAGTATCGGTGTCCGCACACCGGTGCATTGTATAGTCTTCGTGGCGATCGATTGGAGCGCAGTCAGTGAACTTTCCCTTTATTGATTTAAGGGCCCAGTATGAGTCTTTGAAACCGCAAATCCAGGAGAGGATCAATCGAGTTCTTGAGCATGGGCAATACATCATGGGCCCTGAGGTGAAGGAGCTTGAGGACGTCCTACAGCTCTACACGGGGGCGAAGTACTGCATCACAGTCGCAAGCGGTACAGAAGCGTTATTAATCAGTTTGATGGCACTCGGGATTAAACCAGGCGATGAGATAATAACCTCACCCTTTACTTTTGCCGCCACCGCCGAAGTGATCGTACTTGTGGGCGCAAAGCCGGTGTTTGTCGATATCGAGTCAGACACGTGCAATATCGATGCAAGTCTCATCGAGGAAAAGATTACGGATAAGACCAGAGCAATCATGCCGGTCAGCCTTTACGGACAGCCTGCTGACATGGATGAAATCAATGCAATTGCGGCGAGACACGGTTGTATTCCGGTCATTGAAGACGCTGCGCAGAGTTTTGGTGCAACCTACAAAGGTGAAAAGAGCTGTAATCTCAGCACGATCGGATGCACCAGTTTTTTCCCGAGTAAGCCTCTCGGGTGTTATGG
>JAGYIK010000108.1 GCA_018402605.1 Litorivicinus sp.
GGCGCAGTCTGCGTGATATCTACGCTACTTACCTCGAAAGTCCAGGCACTAAAGCCTTTTCATATGCCGAGACGCGTCAATTCTTCTCCAAGTTTTCACATGTTGCCATTTCCTCACCGCTCGGACATGGGGACCTTCTTGAATCAGATGTTGGTCAAAGACATCGAGGTTTAGCCTTAACGCTAGCAAAAAAGCTTTGGCCACGTTGGTTGATTCGGCGCGTGATGCCCAATGCAGGATTATTTATGCTGATTGAAGCACGCAAGTAAATTGCTCAAACTGAGGTACTCTTGAAACAAATCCTCCAATCCTTGAAAACCGGCGCGACTGAAGTCGCCGAAGTCCCTGTGCCTCGCGTCTCGAGCGGATCTTTGTTAATCCAAACCTCCCAAACCCTGGTCTCTGCCGGTACGGAGCGGATGCTCGTCGAGTTCGGCAAAGCGGGGTGGTTGGAAAAAGCTCGTCAGCAGCCGGATAAGGTCAAGATGGTGCTGGACAAAATCCGCACTGATGGCGTGCAGCCGACGCTTGAGGCGGTATTTAACAAACTCGATCAGCCACTGCCCTTGGGCTACTGCAACGTTGGGCGCGTGGCGGCGGTGGGTGCGGGTGTGGCCGGCTATGAACCGGGCCAACGCGTGGTGAGCAACGGTAAACATGCCGAAGTGGTCAGCGTGCCAGTTAATCTCAGTGCGGCGATTCCGGATACCGTATCGGATGAAGCCGCTGCTTTCACGGTGTTGGGTGCCATCGGCTTGCAGGGTATTCGTCTGGCGCAGCCCACGCTCGGTGAGACAGTGGTCGTCACCGGTTTAGGGTTGATTGGCTTGATGACCGTGCAACTATTGCGGGCGCAAGGCTGCCGGGTGTTGGGGATGGATTTTGATGCCGAAAAACTCGCCTTGGCGCGGCAGTTTGGTGCAGAGGTGGTGGATCTTTCAGCGGGGCAGGATCCGGTGACCGCGGCGATGGCGCTCTCGCGTGGTCGTGGTGTGGACGCCGTATTGATTACCGCTGCCACCAAGAGCAATGAACCCATAAACCAGGCCGCGCAGATGTGTCGCAAGCGTGCGCGCATTGTGCTGGTGGGGGTGACCGGCCTTGAACTATCACGTGCTGATTTCTATCAGAAGGAACTGAGCTTTCAGGTATCGTGTTCCTATGGCCCAGGGCGCTATGACCCGGACTACGAAGAAAGAGGCTTTGATTACCCGGTGGGGTTTGTGCGCTGGACCGAGCAACGCAATTTCGAAGCTGTGTTGGATATGATGGCCGATGGGCGGTTGGAGGTGGAGTCGCTGATCTCGCATCGGTTTGAGATTGATGTGGCGGCAAAGGCTTATGATGTGCTGGCAGGATCAGAACCCTCGTTGGGTATTTTATTGCGTTACCCCGGACTTGAGCTGACTGAAACCGATCGCACGCTATCTTTGCGACCGGCGTTATCGGGTGGGGAAGCTTCGATGATAGCCGCCCAAAGTGTTGCGTTGCATGTGCCGAGGGTGAGTTTTATTGGCGCAGGCAACTATGCAATCGCAGTGCTCATTCCTGCGTTTAAGGCGGCCGGGGCGCGCTTACATTGCGTGGCCTCCAGTGGTGGGGTCAGTGGTGTACATGCAGGGCGCAAGTATGGCTTTGCCGAGACCACTACCAACAGCGATCGGTTGTTTATTGATAAGGCCACAGATGCAGTGGTCATTAACACGCGCCACAACAGCCATGCGCACTTTGTGCTGCAGGCATTGGCGGCCGGCAAGCATGTGTTCTGCGAAAAGCCGCTGTGTTTGACGATGGAGGAACTGTCAGCGATTGAGGCCGCTTGGGCCGCGCGCGAGCTAGGTGATCGGCCTGTGTTGATGGTCGGGTTTAACCGTCGCTTTGCGCCGCAGGTGGTGAGGATTAAAAGCCTTCTTGGCGGCGTTACTGGGCCTAAGTCGTTTGTCATGACCGTGAATGCGGGGGCGATCCCTGCTGAACACTGGACGCAAGATCTTGAGGTAGGTGGCGGCAGAATTGTCGGTGAGGGCTGTCACTACATCGACCTGCTGCGCTTTTTGGCGGCGAGCTCGATCGTGGCTTGGGGGCGTTCAGCGATGAATGCTACGACTCAAGATACGGTCACGATCAATATGGAGTTCGCGGATGGTTCTATCGGCTCCATTCACTACTTTGCCAACGGCGCCAAGGCGTTTCCTAAGGAGCGGCTAGAGGTGTTTTCTGAAGGCCGCTTGCTGCAGTTGGATAACTATCGCAGGCTCACTGGCTTTGGCTGGCCGGGCTTTAAGAAGATGAACCTATGGCGGCAGGATAAGGGCCAAAAAGCCTGCGCGGCAGCATTTGTTCGGTCGGTGGGGCGCGGCGATCCTGGGCCGATTCCAGTGGAAGAGATTTTTGAGGTGAGCCGGGTCAGCATCGAGTTGGCTCAGTCATAAAAATCGCGTCAATCATCCTTGCACGTATTGCGCATCAGAAGAATGTGGTTAGAAATGCTCGTGTTCTGGCTGAAAAGCAATGCAATCGAGACCTGTTGGCTAAGCAGTCTGTTGATTGATTGGAAAATGGTCGGATTAACATTCTGGTTGCGTACAGATCACTCTGTAAGGATCTGATCGCTACGGGCTGGCATTAAAAATAGGATGTAATGTTATGAAATTGGCTCAATTAAAGATAGCCATCATCGGCTTGGGTTATGTGGGCCTGCCGCTGGCGGTGGAGTTCGGCAAACAGCGGCCGGTGATTGGGTTTGATATCAGTGAGCGACGTATCGGCGAGTTGCAGGCGGGTAAGGACCGCACACTGGAAACCACGACTGAGGAATTGCGTGATGCGGCTCAATTGCACTTCACGACCGATCTGTCAGATTTGGCTTCATCGAATTGTTACATTGTGACTGTGCCCACACCCATTGATGCGCACAAGCGCCCGGAACTGACGTCGCTGATCAAAGCCAGTGAAACGGTGGGTAAGGTGCTTAAGGCCGGCGACATCGTGATCTATGAATCCACCGTGTATCCGGGTTGTACGGAGGAGGACTGCGTGCCGGTGCTGGAGCGTGAGTCGGGCCTGCGGTTTAACGAGGATTTCTTCTGCGGTTATAGCCCCGAGCGCATCAACCCGGGCGACAAGGAACACCGCGTCACCAACATCAAGAAGGTGACCTCAGGGTCTACGCCCGAGATCGCCGAACTGGTGGATGCGCTGTACCGGCAAATTGTCAAGGCCGGCACGCATTTGGCGCCCAGTATTAAGGTCGCCGAAGCCGCCAAAGTGATCGAGAACACGCAGCGCGATTTGAACATTGCCCTGATTAACGAGCTGGCGATGATCTTTAACGCGATAGGCATCGACACGCAGGCGGTGCTCGAAGCTGCAGGCAGCAAATGGAACTTCCTACCGTTTCGCCCGGGCCTGGTGGGTGGGCATTGCATTGGCGTGGACCCGTATTATTTGACCCATAAGGCTGAAGCCATTGGCTATTACCCGCAGATCATTCTCGCCGGTCGACGGCTCAACGATGGCATGGGCGCCTATGTTGCCGCGCAGCTGATCAAGGCCATGATCAAGAAGTCGATCCAGATTGAAGGCGCGCGGGTGTTGGTGATGGGCCTCACCTTCAAAGAAAACTGCCCCGACCTGCGCAATACTCGCGTGGTCGACATCATCAGCGAGTTGCAGGATTACCAGTGCCAAGTCGATGTGCACGACCCTTGGGTGGACGCCGCAG
>JAGYIK010000109.1 GCA_018402605.1 Litorivicinus sp.
ATGATTTGCACAAACAAGAGGACAATACCCACCATGGCAATCGGTTGGATGCGCATCTTGCGGAGGTCTCCGTCCACGAGTCGACCTAATCGATGCCGCAGGTAATACAACATTGTCAAAATGAATAACCCACCAAAGAGATGCGCTGTGACGATCTTCGGCAACAACTTCATGGTCACCGTCCACATGCCAAAGGCACCTTGCAGAATCACGAGTCCAAGAAGTAATACAGACAACATCGCTGGATAGCCCGGAACATTACGTCGCTTGATGCCCATCACGGCAGCTGCAAGAATCAAAAGGCCCAAAAGACCGGCAATGTAGCGATGAATCATCTCGATCCATCCCTTATGCGCCGCCACGTGAATTTCGGGGTACCGTTCTTGCAAATACGCCAGTCGTTCACTGTCCGTCGGCATTACCATTTGACCAAAACAGCCCGGCCAATCCGGACAACCGAGGCCCGAATCCGTGATACGCGTGAATCCACCCATCCAAATCACGGCAATCGTGAGAATCAGGGATGCGGTGATGAGCCGAAGCGGTAATCGATCTGTCATTATCCCACCTTCGAGAGTCTAAGAAGTTTCTTTAAATCGTTGAGGATCAGGGTCGGATTCACCGCCGGATCAAATTTCAAAACCACATTGCCGAGGGGATCAATCACCCAGATGGCCGGTGTTCCAGGCACAGTTTGTTGCGCGTCAACCTCGGCAACCGACACGCGGCCGCGCTCACGCCCGATGGCCGTATGGAAGTTCGTCAATCCTTTGGAGAATTCACCACAGGGTGCGCATTCGGCTGTCGATGCCAATACCACCTGCCAGTTTGGATCCTCGGCATCGGGTGAAGGCAATCCGAGATCACCGGCTTGCGTGCCATCGGCAACCAAGTCCCCATTGTGCGTGCGACCCTCAGGCACACCGACCCCACCGAAATACATAATCAGCGAGGCCGCCACAGGCAAAATCGCCATGGCCCAAATCACCCAAAACGTTTGACGTCCGGTCATGCGACAAATCCCCGCCGAAACATCCATCCAGTCAACCCAGTCAACACCAGCGCCAACAACGACCACTGCACCGCATAGCCGTAATGCGTCGCTGGACCAAGCCGTGGCTCGGGACCTCGCGCATCCTGGGACAGCACACCCTCAGCCAGGAAGATTCCCGGAATATCCGCTTGGCCCGCGATCCCATCAAGTGATTGCACGCGCGTCAGGCCATCGAAGCGTTCTGCGCTCGCCTGACCCATCAAATAACTCTCCGTCAGGCCAACCCACCGGCCCTGCAACTCAAGCGTTTCTGGGAGCTCAACCGAAGGGAGCTGTGCACGTGAGGACGCACCTGCAACCCAACCAAAATTGACAAGCATCCGCTCCGTCCCGTCGACGGGGCGCACCCAACCAAAAACTTCGTAGCCGACCACACGCTCATACACGCGATTGTCGAGTAAGAACAGGGGGTCGTCGGTGCGAACCACAGGCAATGCGATCCGGTAAGCCGATTGATCGGGGTCAAGCGCGCGGAGTTCAGAGCGATTCGAGACCACGCCCTCGCCCACCTGCAACTGGGCGAGTAACGCGGTTTTTTCTTTTGCACGATCCAGTTGCCAAAACACCGCTTGGACGCATAAACCGATAATCGGTACTGCAACCATTAAAAACCACCATTTCTTTGTGACGCGCATTGTGGTTTCCTGCAATGGCATGAATAAAGCGAAAGGTCTGCCATGTTCAAACTTCTCATCATCATCGTATTTTTTGCCATCGTTGGCGTGTTGTTTTCTGGTCTGTTCTTCCTGATGAAAGACCAATCCGACTCAAAACGAGTCGTCAACGCCTTGGCATGGCGCGTGGGGCTGGCTGCTCTTTTAATTGCACTGGTCGGAATTGGTATCGCGACCGGTGCATTGCAACCCCATGGCGTCGGCGGTTAGAGGATGTACACGAAAATGTACAATCCAACCCACACCACATCGACGAAGTGCCAATACCAAGCCACTGCCTCAAATGCGAAGTGATTCTCTTTAGAAAATGCGCCGTCGAAACACCGCATCAACATGACAAACAACATGACCGTGCCGAGCATCACGTGGAAACCATGGAAGCCCGTCAAGATAAAGAAGGTGGCACCGTAGATCCCCGCTTGCAGTGTTAATCCAAGCTCATTGTAGGCTTCGTAATACTCATAGCCTTGGAAGTACAAAAACACCACAGCCAACGCGATGGTCAGTCCAAGCCAGGCTTCCAGCGCGCGGCGACGGCCATCCTTCAACGCATGATGCGCAAAGGTCAGTGTCACACTTGAGGTGATCAACAAAATCGTATTCAGAAGCGGCAAAGACCACGGACTAAAGACCGCCTCAGGTCCTGGGAACTGTTTGTTATCCGGTGTGGTCAAGAGCGGCCATGTGGCCTCAAAACCTTGCCACAACATATTCGAGATGCCCTTCTCGCCCTCTCCACCGAGCCATGGCAGTGTGAAGGTCCGGACGTAGAACAATGCGCCAAAAAATGCGGCGAAAAACATCACCTCAGAGAAAATAAACCACAGCATGCCTTGCTTGTACGAGGCATCGAGCTGTGCGTTATGAAGCCCTTCAGCCTCTTCGCGAATCTGATCTTTAAACCAACCAAATACGACATAAAACAGGACTAAGAAACCCGCGCCAAGGACATACACACCGACCGAATCGCGATCGGCACTCATGGCTGTCATCGTCATGGCCGCACCGTAGGCAAGTAAACCCATCGCGATCGACGCGAGAATTGGCCATTTACTTTGCTCTGGAACGAAATATCCTGAATTACTACTCATAACGCTGCCCGTCCTGTGTCTTTATTCTCTTTGTTTGATACCTGAGTCACCTCAGTGCTGTCCGTAATATCAAATAGTGCATACGACAAGGTAATTGTCGTGATGTGCGCTGGTAGGTCAGGATCCACAACGAACACCAGCGGCATATCGACAGTAGCGCCGGCATCCAATGGTTGACGTTCAAAGCAGAAGCAATTGACCTTGTGCAAATAGGGCGCAGCCTCCGACGGTGTCACCGAAGGCACCGCCTGGGCTACCATCCACTGTGTCGTCGGGTTTGCCGCGAAATACGAGGTCACCCGGTCCTCACCTGGATGCACACGAATCGTGCGCTCAGATGGACGGAATTCCCACGGCATCTCTTGCGCGTTGGTCGAGATAAACTGCACCTTCACAGTGCGACTGGTGTCGACTGTTGCGATCGCAGCTGGACCTTCGTTGAAGTTCTTGCCGTTCAAGCCAGTGATTTCGCAGAACACCTCGTACAACGGCACGAGCGCAAAACCAAAGGCAAACATGACGACTGTAGCCAGCGCCAGTCGCAAAACGACTGGCCGGTTTTTATCTTCTGCGGATCCGCGCATCAGGTCACCTTCGGTGGTGTGGAGAAGGTGTGATACGGCGCAGGCGATGGAACAGTCCACTCAAGTCCATGCGCACCTTCCCAAACCTGAGCCGTTGCCTTTTCACCGCTTCTTACGTTCTGCACCACGTTGTAGATGAAGATCAACTGCGAGAAGCCGAAAATGAAGGCACCAACGGTCGCCATGCTGTTGAAATCAGCGAACTGCAGGGCGTAATCCGGAATCCGTCGTGGCATACCAGCGAGACCGACAAAGTGCATCGGGAAGAAGGTGATGTTGACACCGACAAAAGACACCCAGAAATGAATCTTACCCATGG
>JAGYIK010000011.1 GCA_018402605.1 Litorivicinus sp.
TCACGGGCGGTGGTTCGGGGCTTGCTGATGAGATTCTGTCGTCTCTAACGCCCATTGAGGCAGACTTTCGGGTTCGTCTTGTCGATACGCTCGAATCAGCTGGTGAGGCGCGCCGATTTCAGGGGCGCACGGTATTGGTGGAGCTCGATACCGAAGCGGAGTTCGAGAGTGCAGATCTCGTCATCGACCTCGATGGGTCCTACAGTGGCGATTGCGAGCGGTTCCGGCCGCAACTGCCTATGGTGTCACTCGTGCAACGTTTATTCTCGGCTCTGCCGATCGATGCGATTCAAGCTATTCACGGGGTTCTGCGAGAGCCAGCCGTGTCCGTACTGGGTGGTGTTGATGCCCTGGCTGGTCAGGTAACGCAGCTGTTTAATGGTCGTGACCCGGATGTGATGCCATTTGGCGGAACTCTTGCATTTAACAGCCGGATTTTGGACGACGCCCAGTTATGTGAGGAGCTGTCAGAGATCCCACAATTGGCAACGGCAAGCCTCTCGATCGAGCGCGTGCAGTCTGACGCCTTTTACACAGTCGTTGCGAGCCTTTGGATTCAGACGCCGATGGGGCAACAGATACTTCAGTTAGCGAATGCATCCTATGATGCTGGGATTGGTTTGGCTCCGGATAGTGGTCGCGTTGAGCCTGATGCGCCGATGCGGGTGATGGCACGATCGGCCGCATCCGGTTGGGTACATCTTTTGGTGAGTGCAGATCTCGAGCGCACACTCTGGGCTCACGATGTGCGCGATGCTGTTTTACGTCGATTGGATAGAGTGTTATGAGAGCTTGGGTATGGGTCGCACTGGTTTTTGCGCCGGTCAGTTGGGCGTTGGAATTTGGTTTACCCGAGGTCGGTTCTGAGAAAAATGCGCCGCTTGAAGTTCGCGTCCCGGTAACGAATCTGGGATCTGTCGATCCATCACAATTATTTCCAATGCTTGCGCCTGAATCTGCGTTTTTTGAAAAAGGCGTCGACCGACCTGAGATGCTGTCACGTTTGTTGTACTCGATTGAGCGACGCGGATCGGCTGTCGAACTGGTGATTCGTACCCTCACGCCCTGGACTGATCCGGAATTTACAACCTTGGTTGAGGTCTTTACACCGCAGGGGGCGATGTTGTTGCCTGTATCCGTCTCTGTGTTTGAAGCCAATAGTCAGTCGTGGTTCAGAAACCGCTATTCCTTCTGCGCCTGTCGCAGATGCATCCCCACAAGCACCGCCCGCCATACGAACGCTGGTAAGTGATGGTGCGACGCTTTGGAGGCTTGCCGCGCGTATCAAACCGGAATCAGTAACGATGGAGCAGGGTCATTCTGTCGTTGTACGAGACCAATCCAGAGGCGTTTGAATATAAGCAATGTCAATGCCCTAGAGAAAGGCAAAAATACTGCAAGTTCCCGTTCTTGAGCGGATGGTGCAAACACATCGGCAGTGGATGCGAAGCGGTAGTTTGTTTGATGCGCATGCGGTGAGCCCAAGCGTGATTTTCGCGCCGCTCAAATAGAGAGTGCGAGTGCAGTCCGCGTGGTGGAGGCGCCAGCTTCAGCCGTTCCTGTTGCAGCGGCACCTGGTGGCGGCAGGAGCTGATACCGATGTGGTTGCAGTCTCCCGTAATGAAGACATGGTACCCGCTCGACAGATGTGGATGCGTTGCTTGAAAATCGCTGTTCTAGAGAGTAAGCTCGATCAGGTGGATACCAGAAGTTGGCGGTGATCGCGAATCAGCGACCGACCTTCTGAGACGCAGGTTCAGTCTGTTCAGCAGAGCGAACTTCCGGCACGTCCGCGCCACCAGCGCTACGCTGGCCAGCTGCACCACCTGCGCCATCTGTGCCGGCTAATGCGCAATCAGGGTTGAGTTCTTCCAGTCTTGATTGGGCGACCTTGTGAGCTGGGGGTAAAATCGGAGCTCCCATCGGCAGCAGTGGCGTGCGTTTTGGCGCACTGAACTGGGTCAAGGCACGGCATTTTCCTCGTTGTGTTGGTGCTGGTCATGCTGATGCGCAGGGTTTATGGCGGTGATTCGGTCGCCGCGATTCCTCCTCGGAGTCGCATGTCACGCCACCTGTGTTTGCCGGATGATATTCCGCCCAGTGAGCCCGCTATTGCCGACCGGTGTTGCATCAAATGGGTTACCTTTGAATGAGGGCGCATGCAAAGTCCATATTGCAGCAAGACGCAGAGCAAGCGTGGATGATGATGCGCTTGAATCGGCGATAGCGCGGTTGAAGTCGGTGAGGATCCAACACGCCTCAGCTGAAGCGGAAGCCTTGTATCAGGAGGGTGATGATTCGTTGATTGAGCGTTCACCTCAGTAGATGCTGGCGTGAAAACCCCGAGTGGGGCAGCGGATCCGGGCGACGAGGAGCCCAGATGTTGCAAATCATCAGCTGGGTTGGCGAAATTACCTCGATAGGGGATGAAGCAAACCGCGATTGAATTGTTGGAACGCGTGTGTGTCTCTCGCATCAGGCCAGTGCACAAAAGCGCGAGCACTGTTGGATGCTCAAGCGAGTAACCGCTCAACCGACTGGCCATTGCGGTCAGTACGGGGGCACTCGATATCACGGTTGGCAGTCGCAAAAGCGGCCAGATGTTGTGCAAACGCGAGTCAGCGTTATCCCAGATCGCCAATGAATCAGTGTCCACTCGTATGCTCAGGTCGCACAGATGCCGGGGTGCATGCCAGCGGGGCAGAGTCTGCACTTCGATACGCATGCGGTTCGCGATCCGCCTGGTGGGTGATGGGCGCGAACTCCCTCCTACCAGGTGATATCTCATTGGCTTGGGCGTGCGGAGTCAGCGATACGTTTCATGCACGTTTTCCGCGCAATCGCGACAATATGTGTATTTGATTCGGCATGTACCGTTTCCGGAGTGCGTTGCTTCGCCACGCGACGAAAGCATTCACCTACCAACATCTCGATGCGGTGAAGATGGCGCGAGCGAGGCCATCTTGCTCGGCCGACACGACTTTAATGCATACCGGTCAACACATTGTCAGGCGAAAACATCGGTCCGCACGCTGTCCCGACTCGATATTTACCAGCAGGATGAATTGATCGCGGTTCATGTTGGGCCGATGGCTTTCTGCAAAATATGGTGCGCACAATTGTGGGCGTGTTGATGGCCATCGGCTGTGGTGATGCATCTGAAGATTGGGCTTCGGAGAGGTTCTTGAGTCGCGGGATCCGGACCCAAGGGAGTGGAGCAGCATCTGCGCATGGCCTGTACTTTTTGGGTCCGACGTATGGATCCACCTTTGATTTACTGGAGACCGTCGAATCCCGCAGGTTTTAAGGCATCCTGTCGACGGATCCGGTAGGTATCGCTCATGACACGGGTGAAATTTTGTGGATTGGCATCAAATCCGGATGTGAGCTGCGCGGTCGGCCTGGGTGCGGGCCGCGCCCGGCTGCTATTTTACCCGCCAAGTCCGATGCTGACTGTGGATCAAGCGATTGGTCTGGTTCACCCAGGTGCCTGCTTTCATCACCAGGTGGGTTTATTTGTTGATGCGACGGCGGATGTAATTCGCGAGACCTTTGACAGAACGCGGTTAAATCTGGTGCAGTATCACGGTGAGGAGACGCGAATTCTGCGATCGCTTGGGATTGCCGTGGCTATATTCGAAGCCATTCGGGTGCGTCCAGATCGATGTGGCTCATGAGATGTCGATATGAGGGTGCCAGTGGATTTTTGCTGGATGCCTACAAGCCGGGCGTGCCCGGTGGCACCGGGGAATCTTTCGATTGGGGATTGATTCCCAAGACTGATCGCCCAGTCATTTTGGCTGGCGGTCTTACACCTGAAAATGCAATGGATGCAATCCAAGCGGTTGCCCCCTGGGCGCTTGATGTCAGTGGTGGCATTGAATCCGAGCCGGGGCGAAAGGATCCTGATAAAATGGCGCGTTTTATCGCTGCCTGTCGAACCTGAATGGAAAAATCATGGCACTGACCGAAGAAGAGTTACGTACGCTGACCTATGAGCCGGATGCCGGTGGGCATTTTGGTGTCTACGGTGGGCGCTATGTTTCAGAAACCCTGATGGCTGCGTTATCCGAGTTGGATCAGAACTATCAGATGCTGAAAAATGATCCGGAATTTCAGCGGCAATTTGATCACGATTTGGCGACCTTTGTGGGGCGCCCCTCACCTCTGTATCACGCTGAGCGTTGGTCCAAGCAAATCGGTGGGGCACAAATTTATTTCAAGCGGGAGGATTTGAACCACACCGGTGCCCACAAGGTGAACAATACCATCGGCCAAGCATTGCTTGCCAAGTACTCCGGGAAGCCGCGGGTGATTGCGGAAACAGGAGCTGGTCAGCATGGCGTGGCATCGGCGACTGTTGCGGCGCGACTGGGCCTTGAATGCGTGGTGTATATGGGCGCAGATGATGTTGAACGCCAATCACCGAATGTGTACCGCATGAAGCTCCTCGGTGCCACGGTGGTGCCGGTTGATTCGGGGTCTCGGACACTGAAAGATGCGCTCAGTGAAGCAATGCGAGACTGGGTAACCAACGTGGATGAGACGTTTTACATCATCGGGACGGTTGCGGGCCCGGCGCCCTATCCGCAGTTGGTGCGTGACTTCAATGCAGTGGTTGGTCGTGAATTGAAGTGGCAGTCGAAAGACACCTTTGGTCGCTATCCGGATGCGCTCGTTGCCTGCGTGGGCGGTGGGTCAAACGCGATTGGTTTGTTTTATCCATTCTTGCGGGACACCGAAGTCGAGATTTATGGCGTCGAGGCCGCTGGTCGGGGGCTTTCCACGCCCGAACACGCAGCACCCTTGTGCGCAGGGCGCCCTGGAGTCTTGCATGGCGCAAAAACATATTTAATGGATAACGCAGACGGTCAGATTGCGCATACACACTCGGTATCAGCGGGCCTCGACTACCCAGGTGTCGGCCCGGAGCATGCGTATTTGAAAGACATCGGACGGGCCAAGTATGTCGGTGCCAGTGATGCTGAGGCGTTGGCCGCCTTCCATGAGGTCTCGCGAGTCGAAGGGATCATTCCGGCATTAGAGACGGCGCATGCGTTGGCTTATACCAAAACCTTGGCAGCACAGATGCGACCCGATCAAACGATCGTCTGCAATATGTCAGGCCGCGGAGATAAAGATATTTTCACGGTCGCAAAAATGGAAGGAATCTCACTGACATGAGTAGCTCGCGCATTGCCCGTCGCATGGCGGATTTGAAAGCACGTGGCCGTAAGGCGTTGATTCCGTATATCGTGGCTGGGGATCCAACTCCTGAGGTGACTGTGCCTGCCATGCACGCAATGGTTGAGGCGGGCGCGGATGTACTGGAGTTGGGAATTCCGTTTTCAGATCCCTTCGCTGATGGCCCAGTCAATCAGCGCGGCGCTGAGCGTGCGATTGCCTCTGGAATGACGCTGCCTGGTGTACTCAAGGCAGTCGCCGAGTTTCGCCAAACAGATACAGAGACCCCAGTGGTTCTTATGGGGTATTTGAACCCTGTGATGGCAATGGGTGAGGCACATTTCTGTCAGGAGGCAAAAGCGTCCGGGGTCGATGGCCTGCTGTTGGTTGATGTCCCACCAGAGGAAGAGGGTGGTCTGGTGGCCTCGGCCAAGTCGCTGGGTCTCGACATGATTTATTTGGCCGCGCCAACAACCACGGATGCACGGATGTCACTGATCGGAAAAGCGACCTCTGGCTATCTGTATTATGTTTCGTTGAAAGGTGTGACTGGATCATCGAAGCTGAACACGGTTGAGGTCGCAGCGAAAGTCGATGCGATGCGTGCGCACGTCAGTGCACCGATCTGCGTGGGCTTTGGGATCCGCACCCCAGATGATGCGGCCCGCATTGGTGCGGCTGCAGACGGCATCATTGTCGGCACAGTCCTTGTGAGTCAGATGGAATCCCTCGCGAATCGTCCCGCAGATGTTCCGGCCGCTTTAAAGGCGCTCTTGCAGCCGATGCGGGATGCGATGGATCAAGCAACAGTAGCGGATGTGTGATGAGTAACTGGCTGGACAAAATTGTACCCTCAGTCGTTCGTTCGAAAGCGGTTGAACGGAAGACATCGGTCCCCGATGGGTTATGGTCAAAGTGCAGCGCTTGTGAGGCTGTGTTGTATCAGCCCGAACTCGAACGCAGTCAATTGGTGTGTCCAAAATGCGGCCATCATGGTCGGCTCGGTGCGCGAGCTCGCCTTGAGAGTTTCTTAGACGAGGGATCCACAGAGGAGTTGTTTGCAAGCCTTGAAGCAGACGATCGCCTGAAATTTCGTGATCAGAAGAAATATCGAGATCGGCTGACAGCAGCGCAAAAGCAGACCGGTGAAAAAGATGCGCTGATTGCGATGGAGGGGCGACTTGTTGGTAAACCCTTGATCGCTGTTGCATTCGAATTTCAGTTCATGGGTGGTTCGATGGGGACTGTCGTGGGTGAAAAGTTCGTTCGTGCCGGTGAGCGGTGCTTGGAGAAAAAGCTCCCTTTAGTGTGTTTTTCGGCATCAGGTGGCGCGCGGATGCAGGAAGCCTTGTTATCACTGATGCAGATGGCGCGCACATCTGCTGTCCTTGAAAAGATGAAGGAAGCGGGCCTGCCCTATATTTCGGTATTGACGGATCCGGTATTCGGCGGGGTGTCTGCATCCTTTGCCATGCTAGGCGATTTGAACATTGCTGAACCGAAGGCGTTGGTCGGCTTTGCGGGTCCAAGGGTCATTGAACAAACCGTGCGAGAGACCCTGCCTGAGGGCTTTCAGCGCGCTGAATTCTTATTGGCGCACGGAACGGTTGATATGATCGTGGCGCGTCCAGAGATGCGAGAGACCATCGCGCGGGTGTTGTCTCGATTGCACCATTGAACGCATTACGGAACTGGGAGGCGCGGCTTGAGGCGCTATCACCACCGACTGAGATCATGCTGGGCTTAGATCGCGTATCTGAGGTCTGGTCGCGGATGGATCGTGGCCGGGCGAAGCAAGTGCTCACCGTCGCTGGAACCAATGGCAAGGGCTCTGTCGTTGAGGTGGCTGGTGCGCTCGCGCGCGCGAAAGGTCTTCGCTACGGGCAATACACGTCACCGCACTTATTAAGTATCCGGGAGCGAATTCGGCTCGATGGCACGATGGCCAGTGAGGACGATCTGGTTTCTGCGTTGGATACGGTCGAGGCGGCACGCAACGATGTACCGCTGACTTATTTTGAGTTCCTCACCTTAGCCGGATTTGAGGTGTTCCAACGCCAACCACTTGATCTGTGGATTTTGGAGATTGGTCTTGGTGGTCGGCTTGATGCTGTCAATGTGATTGACCCGGATGTCTCAGTCATCACCAGTATCGGTCTGGATCACCAAGATTACCTCGGCGAGACCGTTGCACAAATCGCAGCTGAAAAAGCCGGGGTAATGCGGGCGGGGATGCCCTGTTTGAGTGCCGCGCGTAATGTCAGTGAGACCTTGGCCTTGTGCGCGCGGGACACAGATGCAGATCTCATTTGGCTCGATGAGATCACCGACAGCTCAGGGTGTGTCCAAACCCGAGTCGGCTCGCTCGATCCAAATTGCGCATCACTGCCCGCACCGTCTGTCGGGTTGGCGATCGCTGCAATGGATCGCTTGGGGCTGCTTCCTGAAACGGATTTACATCCGATCGTGTCGGAAGTCACGGTGCCCGGGCGGATGACCCGGCGGCTGATCCATGGCGTACAGTGGATTCTTGATGTGGGGCACAACCCCGATGCCTGTCGCTACGTCACCAAACAACTGATGCAGTCAAGTCAGCCAGGGCGGCGCATGGTCATCTGTGGGCTCCTCGCTGATAAAGATGCTGAATCTATTGCGCCGATTTTGTCGGCCTATGCCGATGATGTGGTGGTTGTGGGGCTCACAGGTCCTCGTGGACGCTCTGCTGAGGCGCTTGCTGAGGTCTGGGCACGTGCAACCGGACAGACGCCATGGCGGAGTTTTGGTACACTTGCTGACGCTTTATCGGAACTGGTTCCGGAATTGGTACCTGACACAGAGGTGTTGGTAATGGGTTCCTTCACATTGGTGGCTGACGCACTGCAACATGAGCTCTTCAACTGATCAGGCGGCGTCGCCGCATCGTCGAAAACACCAGTGGATCGGTGCCGCCACTTTGGTTGCCATCGCGGCATTGGTCTTACCGTGGCTGCTGACGCCGCCTTTCGACGCGATTCGAGAGACAGGTCCGGTGCTGACGCCGCTGCCGCCATCGCCTGTCGTCACTGACCAACAACCCATTCCCCCAGTCACGCCACCAAATGTGACAGCTGAGACAGATCGACTCAATACACTCTTGAGTTCGCCTGCGGGAACGGGCGCAACGGCAAGTTATGTATTGCAAGTTGGTGCGTTTAAGAATCGTGAGAACGCACAAGCATTGGCGGATACGCTAGCGCCATTGGATGTTGGCCGCGTCTATTTACGGACAGAGGCAGAATTAACACGGGTGTATGTGGGACCAATTTTGAATCGCGAGGCGGCTGAGCAAGCGGCTGAGACTATTCAGAAGCAGCTGTCTTTGAGTCCCCAGATCAAACAATATGATGTGCGCGAAGATGGACAGACATGAACGAAATCGCGTCGTCGGTTGAGTTTGGACTGAGCGCGTTTGATTGGGCAATTGTTGTTGTCCTGACAATCTCGACGCTGATGAGTTTACGTCGTGGCTTTGTGCGCGAGGCACTCAGCCTCGGGACCTGGGTCGCAGCCTTTGTGGTTGCGCGTCAGTTCCATGCCGAGATGGATCAGGTGCTCGAGTCTTTGATTGTCGATGCATTGATGCGTTCTGTTGCCGCGTTTGCAGCGTTGTTCATTGGTGCGCTCTTGGTGGGGGCTGCATTGGCTTTTTTCCTTGGTGCGTTGATTAACGCAACCGGTCTGTCCTCAACCGATCGTGTGTTGGGGATGGTGTTTGGGTTTGCGCGGGGTGCGCTCATCGTCACAGTGGTGATCGGCCTTCTCGGTTTAACACCGCTGGTGAACGACTCTTGGTACACTCGTGCGAGCCTTGTGCCGCATTTTGAGACGGTGGCGCAATGGGCGCTGGAACAGTTATCCGCATCCGGTCTTCGACCGCCGGTCAGTTAGAGAAGGACTTCGATCATGTGTGGAGTGGTTGGAATTTTCGGCCGTGGCAATGTCAATCAGGCATTGTTCGACGCGCTGACTGTGTTACAGCACCGAGGACAGGATGCCGCTGGGATGGTGACCTCAGCCAATGGAAAATTTTATTTACGTAAAGATAACGGGCTGGTTCGGGATGTTTTCCGGACACGGCACATGCACTATCTGGTTGGCAACATGGGGATTGGCCATGTGCGCTACCCTACAGCCGGAACCAGCTCGTCTGCTGAAGCACAGCCTTTTTATGTGAATAGCCCCTACGGCATCAGCTTGGCGCACAATGGGAATCTGACCAACACGGTCGATTTGATGCGCGAGCTCTATCAAGATGATTTGCGTCACATCAACACGAGTTCGGACTCAGAAGTTCTGCTGAATGTGTTTGCGCACGAGCTTGAAGCGCGTGGCAATTTCCGCCCGACACCCGAGGATTTCTTTAAGGCTGTTGAGGGTGTTCATCGCCGCTGTCGGGGAGCCTATGGTGTCGTCGCCCTGATTAATGTAATATGGTATTTTGGGATTCCGTGATCCCTATGGAATCCGTCCGATTTGTATCGGCCAACGGAAAACAGAGCAGGGTGTTGAGTATATGCTGAGTGAGTCGGTCGCTCTGGATTTCGCAGGTTTCGCCTTGATTGCGATCTGGCACCCGGGAGGCAGCATTTGTCGCGATCAGGAGGGCCATTTGCACGGGAAGTTGCGTGTGCAGTGAACAAGATCACATCCACAGTTTGTTTGAGTATGTGTACCTGGGTTCCGTCCTGACTCTGTGATCGATGGCGCTTCTGGTCTACCAAGCTCGGATCAATGGGCCGGAAACTTGCCGACAAAATTTTACGTGAAATGCCAAATCACGATATCGATGTCGTGATCCTCATCCCAGACACCAGTCGCACCAGCGCATTGGCAGTCGCACAGAAGCTCGGTGTCTTATTCTGCGTGAAGGTTCAAAAATCGATACATCGGTCGCACCTTCGTCGCGCTTAGGTCAAACAGAGCGACAGAAATCAGTCCGACAAAAATTGAACCCTGTTGTACAGGGAGTTTAAGGGTCGAAATGTCCTACTTGGTCGATGTACTCGATAGTTCGTGGAAACGACCTGTCATCAAATCGCTGAGATGGCGCGATGCCGGGGCTCGGAAAGTCTATTTTGTATCGGCGGCGCCGGCGGCTGTCTCACCGAATGTGTACGGAATTGATATGCCGGCGGCAACTGAACTGATCGCGCATGGACGTAGCGCTGAGGAAATTAACCAACTGATTGGCGCGGATGGCCTGATTTATCAGGAACTCGATGATTTGGTGGCAGCCGTTCGTGAATTGAATCCAAACCTGAAAACGTTTGAGGATTCGGTATTCTCAGCCTGTTACATCACCAAAGAAGTTGATGATGCATATCTGGAGGCACTTGCTCTGTCGCGGAACGATTCTGCAAAACAGTCAGTCGCTGGTGACTCTGAAGACGCCTGTCTTGATTTGCGAGCTGATGCCTCATGATGGATCGGGATCGCCGACTGCAGGCGTTGTTGTCCGAAATGGACTTGCAAACACAAGCGATTCGATCCGGATCCGAGCGTTCTCCTGAGCGCGAGCATTCTGAGCCCATTTTCGCCACCTCAAGCTTTGTATTCCCGGATGCAGCGGTGATGGCTGATGCCTTTATCAACGACAGCGGGCTGTCGATCTATGGTCGCGTTGATAACCCGACGGTTGATGTGTTCTGCCGACGCCTCGCTGCACTCGAGGGCGGTGAGGCCTGTGAAGCGACGGCTTCTGGCATGGGCGCTGTGTTGGCTACCCTGATGGCGCATTGCCAAGCGGGCGATCGTGTTGTTATGTCGAGTGGTGTCTTCGGCGCAACCTTGACGCTCATGAAGAAGTTTTTCATCAAGTACGGAATTCATCTGGATTTGGTTAATCCGACCGATTTGGATGCCTGGTCCCGCGCATTGAAAACGCCCGCAAAGCTTGCATATTGCGAGACGCCATCCAATCCAATGATTGAAATCGTTGATATCAAAGCGGTTTCAGCGTTGTGCCGCGCGAATGAGACGATTTTCGTGGTCGACAATTGTTTTATGACCCCGGTCTTGCAGCGCCCGCTCGATTTTGGGGCTGACTTGGTGATTCACTCAGCGACCAAATATTTGGATGGCCAAGGTCGGGTACTTGGCGGTGCCGTAGTGGGCTCGGCTGAGCTCATTACCCCAATCACAGCGTTTATTCGATCGGGTGGCGTGACGATGAGTGCGTTCAATGCTTGGGTCTTTCTCAAGGGTCTCGAGACTCTCGATATTCGGATGCAGGCCCACTCTGGGCGTGCGATGGAATTAGCCAGTTGGCTTCTGGAGCAGCCTGAAGTAAGCCGTGTCAACTATGCCGGTTTGACAAGCCACCCCCAGGCGGAGTTGATCGCGAGCCAGATGCGTACGGTAGGCGGCGGTGTCCTGAGTTTTGAGCTTAAACGCCCGACAGAGAGGCCGCATGGCGCTCTCTCAATGCAACCTGTTTGATGTCATTGACAGCCAACCTCGGCGATGTAAAAACCACAGTCTGTCATCCTGCCACCACAACGCACGGGCGACTCGATCAAGCGGACAGAGAGCTGATGGGGATTCATGACAATGTGATTCGCATCGCCGTCGGCCTTGAGTCGGTTGACGACCTCAAGGCCGATTGTGAACGGGGTTTTCAAGCGCTTCGCTGAACGCCGTTCAAGTTACAATGCTTTCAGAGCAGCGATCCGTTCTTCTAACGGTGGGTGCGTCATAAATAGGCGCATCATCGTCTTTCCACCGGTGCGAATACCGAATGCCAGCATGGAGTCTGGGAGCTCGGATGGCGCCCCTTGTTCTGCACGCAACCGCTCGAGGGCGCCGATCATGGCGGGTGCGCCTGCGAGTTGTGCTCCAGCGAGATCCGCTCGAAACTCGCGTTGGCGAGAGAACCAGAATACGATCATCGATGCCAAGATGCCGAGAATGATTTCGGTCACAAAGGTCACGATGTAGAACCCAGGTCCGTGCCCACGTTCAGTTTTAAATACTGCACGGTCGATTGTGTGTCCAATCACGCGCGAGAAGAACATCACGAAGGTATTGACCACGCCTTGGATCAGGGCCAGTGTGACCATGTCGCCATTGGCCACGTGTCCAATTTCATGTGCCATCACCGCACGGGCTTCATCGCGACTGAAGCGTTGCAGTAGGCCAGTACTGACTGCGACCAGGGCATTGTTGCGATCCCAACCTGTGGCAAATGCGTTACTTGTTTGGCTTGGAAAGATCCCAACTTCCGGCATGCCGATGCCAGCATCCTCGGAGAGCTCTTTAACGGTTTGCAGTAACCACTGCTCGTCTGCATTGCTTGGGTTGGTGATGATTTGTGTGCCAGTGCCTCTCTTGGCCATCCATTTCGAAAGTAAGAGACTGATCACGCTGCCTGCCATGCCGAAAACGAAGCAGAACAGCAACAGGCTAGAGAGGTTTAAATCAACACCGTTCGCTGCCAGATACCCCTCAAAGCCCAAAAGACTGAGCGTAATGCTGGCCACTGCCACAATAGCGAGGTTGGTCAGTAAAAATAGGGCAATACGTAACATGGTGACCTCTCCTTTGATGGTCGAATTCCTTACGGGAAGATATTGATTTTTAGCCGGAGTTCAAGCAATGACCGAACAAAAACGCATAAAAAAAACCGATGCAGAGTGGCGGGCGCAATTATCCGATGAAGCGTATCGGGTGGCACGAAAAAAAGGCACTGAAAGGCCTTTTGATAACGCCTATCACGATTGCAAAGACGATGGCGCATATCACTGTCTGTGCTGTGACACTCTCTTATTTGATGCGGAGCACAAGTTTGACTCTGGGACTGGCTGGCCGAGTTTTTATCAGCCTGCAATCGCAAACGTCGTTGGTGAGCGCACAGATCGGTCCATTTTCTTTATGCCACGTACTGAAGTTGTTTGTGAGATTTGTGACGCGCATTTGGGGCATGTGTTCAACGATGGGCCGACGCCGACAGGCCTTCGGTATTGCATTAATTCGGCGAGTTTGGTCTTGAAGGCACGCTAGATTGGAGTGGGCTCGTTCAGGGCGATCAACCGCCAGCCCGGGCCTGCAGCTTTGATTTCAAGAGAGTAACCGAGTGATTGTATTTCCTTCATGCGATCGACCGAGATTAGAACCCATTGGCCGGCTTTCGGAGGTGTTTCGCGAGTGATGGCATCACGATAAAAGGAAAAGCTTGGCATCCGAACGCCTTGAGACACGACATCAGCACCGGCGTCTTTAGCGATCATGGCAGCCTCTTTGAGTGGTCGCTGACGGGATTCTGAGATCACAGGCAGTACCACTAGGGTGATTAAAGTGAGCTGCACACCGCCCATTGCGATGAGTCGCTGGCTAAGTCGCCAGCGTGGAATCAATAAAACCAGAACGGCAACGCCAGTGATTGTAAGTATCCCGATACTGAGCGGCCACCACCAGTTCGTTAGGACCTGAGACAGTAAAAGAATTTGTTCCTCATCACGCTGGTTACCGGGCATTGGGATGAGGTGATGGAATAATCCAAAAATTACCAAGCCCATTGGAAGTACAAGTCCGGGAAGAGCCCAGAGTCTCGCATTCAGTGACGGCAACACGCGTGCGTAAAGAACGAACAGTGGCGGTGTGGAGTAAAGCACATAGTGAGGTAGCTGTGTGCCCGACACTGAGACCAGTAGAACCACGAGAGCGAACCACAAAAGTGCAAATCGACTAATTGGATCACCCCAGAATTCTTTTAGACGAAGCATGATTGCAATGACTAATCCTGAATACGGAAGGAGCATCAATGGCATCACAAAGAGGTAATACAGTGGGTGTCCGCCGTGACCATGCAGGTTGCCTGAGAAGCGTTCCACATTATGGCGAAGAATAAAGTTCTCAAAGAATGCAAAGCCTTGCGCGTCATAGACTCCTACAATCCAAGGAGCCAAGATCGCCAACATAATGGCGTAGCCCCGAACCGTCTTGAGTGCATTGAAGACTACTGACCACTGGCCAGTAGACAGCACCCAGAGCATCAGCGCCCCGCCAGGAATTAACACGGCGACGGGTCCTTTGGTCAAGATTCCGAGCGCGAGCCACAAAAAACGCGCAATTGAAGATTGAATTGGGCCGATGGAGTTATCGTGCGATGTCAGTGAATAGAGCGAGCCAGAGGTTTGCAAGTGCATCGGCGGTTGCGGCTCTTAGCAATAACGAGCGCGCCCAGTGTTGTAGCCGTAAAGGAGAGCGACAAAGAGGCCAAGACCGCCTTGCGTGTGGTCTCGAAGATACGACCCAGCTAATGATGCCCAGAGTGCGCCTGTTGTAACAGAGTGGGGAGTCGTCCGCCGAGTTCGACTGGTATCCTGCTGGCAGCCAAGTGCCGAGGGCAGAGCGCCGTTGCTTGTAAAGGCTAAAGGCCACAGATTGGTTTGCTGCGCGCGGCTCACCGTCGAGCGTTGTTGCTGCCCAGTGCCCCCCATTGAGCATTTCTCGCGTGGCCTCTAGAAACGCGCCTTCGTCTAAATCGAATAAAGGCACCCAGGTTCCGAGGATGCCGAGCCCCATCAGGCAGAGGAACAAACGCCAATCGAGTCTACTCAGCGCGATCATTCTGACCTTGAGCCCAGTTTGAGGCTGCAGTCTCCTGCGTAAGTGGCGGGCGGTCATGAGGCTTTAAGCGCGTTAGCATTTCGGCAACCAAGCCCGTCGTGATGAGCTGTAAGCCGACCAGTGCCAGCAGAACCCCAGTGATCAGCAGTGGCCGATTGCCGATATCTACGCCAAATAATTTCAGAATGAAAAGATAGCTCAGTGCTAATACACCGAGCCCGCCGGTGAGCAAGCCGGCTACGCCAAAAAAATGCCCAGGGCGCTCCCGAAATCGGAGAAAAAACCAGGCGGCTAGAAGATCCAAAATGACGCGTGGTGTTCGAGATATCCCATACTTGGATGTTCCCGCTGTCCGAGCGCGGTGATTTACGGGGATTTCGGCGATCCGACTGGGGTGGGTCAGATTGGCGACCCAGAGCGGAATAAAGCGATGCATCTCACCTCTCAGATCCAAGCCTTCAAGCACTTCGCGGCGCCCCACCTTAAGGCTGCATCCGTAGTCATGCAGTTCAACCCCTGAAACACGTCCAATCAGCCAATTGGCAATGCGCGATGGAAGTGTCCGATCGAGGGAGTCTTGGCGGTTTTTACGCCATCCACAGAGTAAATCAAGGTGCTCTGCCTCGAGCTTTCGAGCCATCTCGGGGATATCTTTCGGGTCATTCTGCAAGTCGCCATCCATAAACGCGATCAACTCACCGCGGGCGGCCAATAGACCTGTTTGCATGGCTTGTGTTTGTCCGAGGTTGCGACGATGCGAGAGCACGCGCAGGTGTTGGCCATTGCGCTCGCGTGCAGCAAGCAGTCGATCGCGAGTGGCATCAGTGCTACCGTCATCGACCAACACCAACTCGAAATCACCGGGATATCCGGACAATGCCTCGTGCAGCTCATCCACTAAACGGTCGACGTTGTCCTCTTCTTTGTAAAGAGGCACAACCACCGAAAGGCTGGGCAGTGTCTTAGCCATGTAATGTCCGCTTCATTAATAACAAAGCGCCGAGTATACCGAAGACTGCGGTGAGACTCAGTACGTAAACATGCAACTGGACCGCGAGTTCGAGTCCAGTGATGGCTGTTTGTCCCGAGAGCGTGGCGCCAAGCATACCGCCGGCTTGGTAACTGCCCGCTCCTGCGAGTCCGTGGATCGGAAGAATCGATGATAATTCAGCACCCAAAATTGTCGCCATGACTTCAGCGATGGGCATTCCGGAGAGGGCTGCAAGGAGAACGGCCATCGATACCAATTTGCAAAGCCAGGCTAAGATTGTGAGGCGCCATAATCGATGTAAACGTGCAGGTTGGGTCGCTTCGAATAGCAGTTGCGCACGCGCTTGATGAAGTACGCGTGGCAGTCGTAACCGCTGAGTTTTCGGTAAAATCCAACTGATCAAGAGTGGTGTCAAGAAAATGAGAGCAGCTAAGATCGCCAGCATCACAAAGCCAAAGATAGGCAGTAGTAGAATGGAGGCAGCGATCCCAATCAGGCTCACAAAGTCCAGCATCCGGATCCAAACCAGGCTTGTCAGCCCAATCGAGAACTCAATACGACCAAGCCATCGCGCCATGATTGGCAAGGCCAGTTCACCAAGACGCATCGGCGCCAGATTATTGGCCATATTGTGAAGAAAGCTCATACCCAAGGCATCAGTTAGGGACAGCTGCTCGAAGAGGACCCACGCACGAAGTCCCCGCAGTAACCAGCTGGCTGATCCGAGCAGGAAGAGCACGATCAGTGTTTGCGAGGGTAGTGTCCAGACCGCCATCACTGTGCTTGTAAGATCCAGAAGTTCGGCGGCAAACCAGATTGTGGCAATGAGAATGGCGCTCCCCAAAGCAAGCTTCCAATAGATCGCACGTTTGTTTGGGAGGCTGTTGTTTTCTTTCAAAAGGGCCATAAATATGTCGTCAGTTGGGCGGCAAGTGTGCCCCGCATAGTACCTGTTTGTGAACCAGGAGGGTGGAACGGACCAGTTAAAACAATGGAGACCCTATGATTGATTCATTAACAGATTCCTATCGGGACATTTTGGGTGCGCTTGGCGAGGATCCTACCCGTGAAGGGTTGCTCGATACGCCAAAGCGCGCAGCGAAAGCGCTCGAATTTCTAACCTCAGGATATCGCCAAGATCTTCAAACGATCGTCAATGGCGCGGTCTTTGAGTCCAACAATGATGAAATGGTTGTGGTCCGAGACATCGAGCTGTACTCCATGTGTGAACACCACATGCTCCCCTTTTCTGGGCGTTGCCATATTGGGTATTTGCCGTCTGGCAAAGTGCTTGGTTTGTCGAAATTCGCTCGGATCACCGATATGTTTGCAAGGCGATTGCAGATTCAAGAAAATCTGACCAGACAAATTGCATTAGCTGTACAGGACGTCACTGGATCACGCGGTGTGGCGGTTGTGATTGAAGCGCGCCATTTTTGTATGATGATGCGCGGCGTGGAAAAGCAAAATTCCACTATGGCCTCCTCTGTGATGCTCGGTGACTTCAGAGATCATCCCGCAACGCGCTCTGAATTCTTGCGTCTCATTGGTAAGTCATGATGCGCGCATTTCAACGCGATCAAATCGCTAAGATTCGCATTCAAGATCTGAGGCTTCGCACTTTCATCGGGATTAACGATGAAGAGAAGAAAAACCGGCAAGATGTGGTGATCAATATTCGAATTCACTATCACGCTGAGAAAGCGGTCAGTTTTAACGTGATTGAGGAAGCACTGAATTACCGCACCATCACCAAAAAAATCATCAAGCATGTCGAAGACAACCGTTTTCTGCTGCTCGAGCGGATGACTGATGAAGTGCTGTCGCTGGTGATGGAGCACCCGGAGGTGATGTGGGCGGATGTACGCATTGATAAACCGCATGCATTGCGATTCTCAGATTCGGTGTCAATTACACTCTCAGCCCGCCGCGAGGGCTATGCGGGTGCAGAGCACCCGCATTAAGTTAACCGCCAAGGGCGTCTTCGATTACGCGTTCAATGCGGCTGGAGCTGGGTCCTGTGAAGGATCCAAAACTACCGACGAGTTTGCCATTACGGTCGACGATGTATTTGTGAAAATTCCACGAAGGGTAATCCCCACCAGCGGCTTCGGCTAAGCCTTGAAAGAGAGGGTCGGCCTTACCTTTCTTTGCGTGGGTTGTGGCGTACATCGGAAATTGAACGCCATAGGTCAGGCGACAAAAGTCAGCTGCCTCCGCCTCTGATGCAAATTCTTGGCCGCCAAAATCTTGTGACGGGAAGCCGAGAACACTGAATCCTTGATCCTTGTATTTCCGGTACAAGGCCTCAAGTCCATCGAATTGTGGAGCAAACCCGCACTTTGAGGCTGTATTAACGATCATCACGACCTGTCCCTGGTAGGTGTCGCAGAGACGATCGACTTGCTCACCGGCGAGCTGCCGGACAGAATGATCGAGAAGTTGCGTGCATTGTGCTTGCGCGTTGGATGTTGCCATTAATATCACCATTGCGAGGCCCGGAAGGCCGACGTGTTTCAGGTTCATGGATGAGTTTCCTTCACCGTTAGGAGTGCGTTCGTGGCTCGTTGCTGCCTGATCCTTGGCGACCAATTATCGGACAATCTGTCATCGCTGCGTATGTTGCGACCCGACGATGCCGTGCTTATGGCAGAAGTTTGGTCCGAAGCCACATATGTCAACCACCACAAGCAAAAAATCGCCTTGATTTTTGCAGCGATGCGGCATTTTGCTGCGCGCCTCTTGGCCTCTGGGCGAGAGGTCCATTACGTGAAGCTCACGGATTCTGAGAATACGCAATCGCTCTGTACCGAGATTCGACGGCATCAAGAGCAGTATCAATTTGATGGTTGGCTTATCACGGAGCCCGGTGAATGGCGGCTTCGATCTGAATTTGAAGCGGTGGCTGCCGAACTGGATGTGCCCTTTGATCTTCTTGAAGATGACCGATTTATGACCTCTCATGCGGAGTTTTCCGAGTTTTTGTCGGGTCGAAAACAACCCCGTATGGAGCACTTTTATCGGCAAGTACGGAGAAAAACGGGCCTCCTCATGGAGGGCACGGAGCCTGTCGGCGGCCAGTGGAATTATGATCATGACAATAGGAAGCGCTTCTCCGGAGGTTCGACTCCTGCGCCTTTGGTTTTTGATCATGACGACCTAACACGCGAGGTGTTTGCGGTAGTCGAGTCGCGTTTTGGATCACATTTCGGCACGCTTGATCATTTTTTCTGGCCCGTTACTCACGCACAGGCGAACGCCGTGCTTGAGGAGTTCATTGCGCATCGCTTAGCGCACTTTGGTGATTACCAAGATGCGCTGGTTTCTGGAAATGACACACTGTTCCATAGCCTTATTTCCACCAGTTTGAATTTGGGGTTGCTGGACCCGCTCGCTGTGTGCCGGGCGGCGGAGCGTGCCTTTCATGATGGGCGCGCGCCCATCAATGCGGTAGAGGGCTTTATCCGGCAGATTCTTGGCTGGCGCGAGTATGTGCGCGGTCTGTACTGGGCGTACATGCCCGAGTACAAAACACGCAATGGATTGGATGCGCAGTGGCCATTGCCTGCGTTTTTCTGGGATGAGCAACTGACTGAAATGCGTTGCATTTCAGAGGCGGTTCGCAATACGCGAGAGCATGCCTATGCGCATCATATCCAGCGTTTGATGGTGACCGGTAATTTTGCGCTCATTGCAGGATGCGCCGTCGAGGCGGTGACGGATTGGTATTTGGCTGTCTATGCCGATGCATTTGAATGGGTCGAGTTACCGAATACGCTGGGGATGGCGTTATTTGCTGACGGTGGATTGATGGGGTCGAAGCCCTACTGTGCGAGCGGCAAATACATTGACCGGATGAGTGATTATTGCAAAGGCTGTGTCTATCAGGTGAAGGAGACGACCGGACCCACGGCTTGTCCGATGAATTATCTGTATTGGGATTTTTTGCTGACCCATCGCGAGACCTTTTCGAGTAATCCGCGTATGGCGATGGTGATGAAGAATTTGGATCGAATGGATACCGAGAAGATTCAGGCGATCCGCGACGATGCGCGGGCTTTTAAAACGCGGGTTGAGAACACAGGGTCGGATCGGCAACTGACTACGCAGGACCGCTTGTTGTGAGAGCGAACTGGTCGGGTCTTAAAGAAAGCAGATTTGCCAAGCGAGTATGTCCCGTATGTTCAACGCCCCTTTTTCGTGGCGGAAAAGTGAACGCGATTGGGGAGACTGTGATTTATTGCTCAAAGCGCTGTCGCCAAAGAGGGCCTCTCATGCGACCTGATGCGGTAGTCTGGCTGGTCAGAGATACATGCCGATTGGTCGATAATCCCTTTTGTTGCCGCCACATCACATGGCGAAACAAAAAGCCAATCACTGCTGATTCCACTGGTGTGGTATTTTGGAGCCAGGCGTTAGACGGATCAACAGTATAGCACCGCGTATCAGGCGCAGTGGGGTCGATTTCGATGTGGATGCACTTTGTGAATTGAAGCGGAACTCAGGCGCTCAGGAGCACCCTACTATGGATCACCTTGGATAAAGTGAGATCAGGCATAGCACTCGTGGTGACGGGAGTGCAGGTAATCTCGGTCCTTCACCGACCTTCCGTGGCGACCGAAACTCCAGGATACAAATTGGAGTCAGAGGGCTATGTGTTGGAGGCGAGTAGGGCGAATGACCTCTATCGCGCCGCCCAACTGCCTTTCCCAGGTGGATGCTACCGAAGGTTTTACTCAGTTTCGAAAATCCGTAGAACGCCCGCCGTTACTGCAGCCACCACATCCGGTTCCGCGGCCCACGTTACCGCCATTATTTGATCAACCCTGGGCGCTTCCCAGTGAGTGGCTTGAGCTGGTTGAAGAACGAACCTCAGATATGCATCCGGAAATGGGTGGCGGACGCGTGCTCGTGTTGGCACAGTGGCATGCATACCTCGAGGCCAGAGCGTTGTCGCACTATAAAGAGACCCGCAATGCGTTTGAGGGCGTGCATCAATCCAGTCGGCTATCTGCCGGGCTTGCACACGGGTGTGTCTCCCCACGTGAGATTTGGTACGACACATTCACTTATGAGCAACACTACGGTGCCAACGAGTCCACCTACTGGCTCCGATTTGAACTGCTTTGGCGTGAGTATTTCCGCTGGTATAGCCGCGCCTCGGATTGGACACTGTTTCGTCGTTCAGGTCCGGCAGACCGTGCGGTCTCTGGTGACCAACAGGCCACACGGTTCCGTGCATGGCGAGAGGGGCAAACAGGCTGTGACATCGTCGATGCCGCTATGCGGGAACTCCGTCAGACAGGCTGGATGAGTAACCGCGCACGTCAACTCGTGGCCAGTCACTGTATTTACGAGTCTGGATTGGATTGGCGGCTTGGTGCGGCCTGGTTTGAGGCGCAGTTGGTCGATCATGATGTGGCAAGTAACTGGGGTAATTGGGCTTACATCGCCGGGGTTGGCGCAGACCCTCGAGGTGGTCGTGTTTTCAATTTGGATCAGCAAGCATCTCGATATGATCCGGAGGGTGTCTATTGCAATCGTTGGTTATCGCGATGACGCCAGTATTGGTCTGGTTCAAACGCGATCTCAGGATTGATGATCACGCGCCTTTGATGGCAGCCATACAGCAAGGACCCGTGCTTCCACTCTATGTGGTTGAGCCGGGGTATTGGGCGAACGCGTACACATCGGGCCGGCAGTGGCAATTCCTGAAAGAGTCCGTGGTGGTTTTGGATCAGGAGCTGAGTGCTCTCGGCCAAGCACTGTGGACTGCTGTTGGTGATATCGAGACC
>JAGYIK010000110.1 GCA_018402605.1 Litorivicinus sp.
GTCTGGCTTATTTTGCTGGTCGCGACGATCGGAAATGTGATGGGTGCGTGCATCAATTGGTGGCTTGGACGTTTCGCACTGCGATACCGGCATCATCGGCGATTTCCGTTTTCACCGGCACAGATCGCCCGAGCACAGAGTCACTATGCGCGCTGGGGTTGGTTGAGTCTTTTTGCCAGCTGGGTGCCGGTGATCGGTGATCCCATTACGTTAATTGCCGGAGTCATGCGGGAACCGCTATGGCGCTTTGTTCTCGTTGTGACGATTGCAAAGGGAGGGCGCTATGTTGTGGTCGCGTTTCTGGCCGGCGTGGTGTCACCACATCTGTTCTCAGGTATTTTTGTATAGTCTGTCATTCATCATAGGATTTTCGCTTCCTTAGGTGAGTTCTGTAACGCATCACGATAAGAAGAAGGCCGCATGACCGAAGTCATCAAAGTACTGTCACCGACCGCCATTCTTGGCTACGGGTTTCCCGATGCGTCATTTCAAGTCGGATTGGATCGAAATCCAAATGTCATCGCGGTGGATGCCGGTTCAACCGACCCAGGGCCTCACTACCTTGGATCTGGAAAATCGTTCACTGATCGGGTCGCAGTAAAACGCGATTTGATGCGACTCATCGACGCCGCGCTATCACGGCGCATTCCGTTACTAATTGGGTCGGCGGGTGGTGCGGGTGCGCGGCCTCACTTGGATTGGTGCGTCGCGATCATTGAGGACTGTCTAAAAGACCTCAATCGGTCAGCGAAGGTTGCCGTCATTTCTGCGGACCAGTCAGCAGGTGAGCTTTTGGCTGCGCATCGAAGCAAACGCATCACGCCACTGGGTCCTGTGTTCGATTTAACCGAGGGTTTGATTGCCGAGTCGACGCATGTGGTTGCGCAGATGGGAGTTGAGCCGATTGTGCGGGCGCTCGACCAAGGCGCTGAGATTGTCGTGACGGGTCGATGTTATGATCCGGCGGTGTTCGCAGCTGTTCCGATACGCCGTGGTTTCCCCGAGGCACTCGCGTTGCACATGGGGAAAATCTTGGAGTGTGCGGCGATTGCTGCAGTGCCGGGAAGTGGTGCCGACTGCATGCTAGGAACCTTGACTCACGACAGTTTTGTATTGGAGCCGTTAAATCCAGAACGGCGATGCACAGTCACTTCTGTGGCTGCACATACCCTCTACGAGAAAAGTGACCCACGCTATTTACCCGGGCCTGGCGGCACCTTGGATTTAACCCAATGTGAGTTCGAGGCTGTCGATGCGCGTCGGGTGCGCGTTTCTGGAACACAGTTCATTGTCGATACGCCATATCGGGTGAAACTGGAAGGGGCAAGGCCGATCGGATTTCGAACGATTTCGATTGCAGGCGTTCGCTCACCAGACTTTATCGGCTCGCTGGATGCGATTCTTGAAAGCGCGCGTGAGAGTGTCTTCAGTCACTTTCCGGATGTCGCTCCGGAAGAGGCCACCCTCATCTTTCGCTGCTATGGGCGCGACGGTGTCATGGGCTCACTGGAGCCAATGCGTGACGTGGTCCCGCATGAAATTGGTTTGGTGATTGAGGTGACGGCCAGATCGCAGGAGTTGGCAGACACTCTTTGCGCGTCTGCGCGATCCACGTTGTTGCATTTGGGGTATCCCGGTCGACAATCAACGGCTGGCAATCTGGCATTTCCCTATTCGCCGTCGGATGTGTCGCTCGGCGCGGTCTATGCATTCAGCATCTATCATCTCATGGAGGTTGATGACCCTGTCACTCCATTTCCAATCCAATTACGCGTCATGGGGGCATCTGCATGAAGCTTTCCGAACTCGCCTCTGTTATCCGGTCAAAAAACGCAGGTCCTTTCGAGCTGACCTTCGATGTGTTGTTCAGTGATCTCGAGACCTATCACCGCGTGGTCAATTCAGACTGTCTGAGTGCCCAGCGATTTGCTTATCTTTACAAGATTTCAGTCACTGACGTGTTGAGTGTCGTTCACTTTCTGCCGGCCTTGGCAATCAAAATCACAATTCGACGCTCTCGTGGTTCGGGCGATCTAGGGGAGACGGATGTGTATGGTGCCCAACAACACGGGCCGCTTCTGGATGTGGACATACCCGAATAGGTTTGCTCAAACGAACATTCGGCTCGCCTTGATACCGGATTAGGCAGTTCGTCAGTAACACTGTCCCACATCAAGTTTTACCTCTCGCCTTTCGGTCATGCTGGAAGCTCCAGTGCAAACTGGATCGTCCAGGATGGATATAGAAAGGAGATCATCTCAATGCGACTATTTAAACTACCAGTGCTGACTTTACTCTTCGGATTACTCAGCCCCGCGATCCAAGCGGATAACGCGTCTGCCGAGAAAGCACTCATTATGGTCAATAGCGAGTCACTACAGACCCAAGCCATGGCAATGGTTCTTGGTAATGCACTCCAAGCGCAGGGGGTCACGGTTGATGTTTTACTCTGTGACGTTGCTGCGGAGCTCGCGTTAACGGAAACGGTCAGCGCGACGCTCAAGCCTGCAGGTGTGACGCCAGAGCAGTTGATGTTGAAGTTGCAAAAGGGCGGTGCTGCTATTGCCGTTTGTGCGCTGTTTCTGCCCAACAGTGAACGTACGCAAGCCGATCTGCGACCAGGGATTGAGGTGGCAAAGCCTCCGATGATTGCGAAACAGATGATGGAAGGAGCGACTCGTGTTTTTGTGTACTAAGAAAATAGCGTTGTGGACACAGGCTGTATTTGCAGTTTCGTTATTGGCGTCTGTATTTCCGGCAGTCCATGCGGATGATCAAGTCGGCTTGTCGGAAAATGAGGTGCATCGGATGATGGCGGAGCATCGCGAGACGACGTTATTCATCGATGTGCGCGACCCTGTGGAGATCATGTTTATCGGCTCGACGGATGAAGTGGATCTCAACATTCCATTTTTATTGGTCGATCGCACAGTCTGGGATGCTGAGAACAACCGGTTTCGTTTGTATCGAAATCCAGAGTTCATTTCTGAAGTCAAAGCCGCTTTAGCCGCCAAGGGCCTCGATGAAAGCGCGACTGTGGTAACCATGTGTCGCTCAGGGAGTGAGCGTGGATTGCCGAGTGCTCGATTTCTTCAGGAAAATGGATTCACTCGTGCAACATTCGTGACCGATGGTTTTCAGGGTGGATCCGTGAAGGATGGCGCGCAACGCGGAATGCGCGTCAAAAATGGCTGGCAGAATAGTGGCCTGCCGTGGTCGACAAAAATGAATGCAGAAAAAATCTATCGACTTGACCGCTGATCGCTGAGGCTTCGATACGCTCCTTTGCGGAGTGTATCGATCCTAGCGTGGTGATCTTAGCTTCCAGCACGCTTGCGTGTGCCGACTACGCGCTGACCAAATTGAATCGGACCCAGTTTTTGTCCTGCCTGCCATGCCAAATCATTTTGAGTTCAGGACGCCGATGTCCAAGCGAATTTTATAGGAGCCCTCGTTCCTGAGTGTATTAACAAATCTTGCATGGCCATTGGGTTCATACCTAGTTGTCCTGTGATTTGGAAGCACTCGCAAGGCAAAAGGGTTCTGTGGAACTTGTGTCAATGGCAAACCGCATGCACCGAGCGGGAAGTACGGTTCTTCCGGATGCGATCACTCACAATCAGCGTAGAAAGCGTTTGAAACCAACTTTGAGGAAAATGG
>JAGYIK010000111.1 GCA_018402605.1 Litorivicinus sp.
GAGCCGGTGACAACGGATGCGACACCTGAGATCTCAACTGCAACCGCAGACAGTGCATCGGATACGAAAGCGCGCCGCGGACGTGGTCGTGGCCGTAAACCTCAGCAGGTCGCGGAAAGCACAGCCATCCCATCTGTCTCTGACGTCAAGGCCAGCCTGCTCGATGACGGTGTTGTAGTTGACTCAACCGATGACACGGAGAAGCCGAAACGGGGACGTGGACGCGGACGTAAAAAACCCGAATCGCCCGTCACCGCTGACGCGGGATCGGTGGGAGAGGAACATGCCAGTCAATTAGAACTCACTGGCACGGAAAACGAACCAACCAAAGACTAAATCTTGAGGTTAGAGCTGACCCAACTGGGTCGGCTCGACCTGCAAGCTCAGGCCGTAGGTTGCCTTAACCTGTTGGCGAATATGTTTCACCAAGTTTCGCAAATCCTCTGCAACCCCGGATCCATCATTGATCAGCACCAACGCCTGTTGCTGATGCACCGAAAATCCGCCGATCGCAAAGCCCTTAAGACCCAACTGATCGATCATCCATCCGGCAGCCACCTTCATCTGGTCGTCTTGGGCATACACAGGAAGCCCCGGAAATTGTGTGGCCAGCCGTTCCGCCACTTCAGGTCGAACCACAGGGTTTTTAAAGAACGAGCCCACGTTGGGGGTGACGTCAGGGTCCGGTAGTTTCGATCGACGAATCGCCATCACCGCGTGCGCAACATCCTCCGGACGCTCCACTGAACCGCTCTGGCGCTGTATCTCGTCACGGATCGCCCCATACTCAACGCGGGTGTTCGGCACTGTCGAGAGCCGTAATCGCACAGACAGAACCATAAACCGATTAGGGTAGGCCTTTAAAATCGAGTGACGATAGCCAAACTGCATCTCTGAGTGACGCAGTATCACCACGTCTGACAGCTCAAAGTCGTAGAGTGTCACCGCAACGCAATGCGATTCAAGCTCGACACCATAGGCGCCAATATTTTGCACCGGCGCGGCGCCGACCCAACCGGGAATCAAAGCGAGGTTCTCGAGTCCGTACCAACCCTGGGCCAGTGTTTGCATCACGAGTTGATGCCAATGCACACCCGCACCCACATCCAAAATGACTTCATCGCCACGGATCATCGGCTCAAACAGTTTGATTTCGGGCCGAAGCACAACACCCTCGAACACCGGATCGAGCACCACCAGATTACTGCCACCACCCAAAATCAGACGGGGCGTATCCCTCAGATCTGGCATCGACACGCGCACATTGTCGACCGAGGAAAGCTTTAAAACCTGGGCGGCCCGAAAGGGCAATTTCAGGGTCGTCAGACCGGTCAGATCAAACAATAGAACCGTCCAAATGTTTGCGCACCGCTGTGAGATCGGCTTCAGTATCAACACCAGGTGGGATGGAATGATCGGTTACTGCAACCTGAATCCACACGTGGTGATCCAATGCACGCAACTGCTCTAGACGTTCAAATTGCTCAAGTGCTGTTGGCGCCCATTGGGAGAAATCACGAAGAAATTCAGCACGATACGCATATAAACCAATATGCCGAAAATGCAATCCAAGATGATGTTCTGGGTGGCCCGGAATCGGCGCTCGAGAGAAATATAGCGCCTGCCCGTCCGAGGTCAACACCCACTTTCACTTGGTTTGGGTCATCATTATCGACTGCACGCGACAGTGGTTCACACAGTGGCTATCTGAGCGCGCGTTTCATGTTGCAACAGGTGGGCGACCTGATTGTTCGCAGCTGCCGGGAAGTAAGGTTCATCGCCCTGCACATTGACCACGATGGCATCATCTTGAGATCCAATAGACGGGCTACCTCGGCCAATCGGTCCGTTCCTGTCGTATGGTCTGGATCTGTCATCACACACTCGCTGCCAAAGCCTATTACGGCATCCATGATCCGTTGATCATCCGTGGCCACGACAACCCGATCCGCGTCGGACGCATCGCACGTTGCACGACGTGCCAGACCATCGGTTGACCATGAAATGTCGAGCAAATGGCTTACCCGGAAGACGGGTTGATCCGTATCGTGCGGGGATTACGGCAATAAAGCCCATTAACGATCTACAGTGCTCGTCGGTTGTTAGCGTCCGCGCCTCATCCGCCAACATCACCGGGATATCGTCACGAATCGAAAGGCTAGCCCATCAGCCCGACACCAGATCTCTTGCGCAGCCTCATGGAACACCAACTCGCCTTTACACAAAGGGCACACCAACAAACTTTTTAACTCAGTCGCAAGACTCATATTCTGCTCCACTTTGTAATCCGCTCGAAGAGCCACGCCTCAAGATCAGGCTGCTCACTCTCCAATGCCACCACCCAAAAGGGTTTCTCGGTTAAGTGTACCAACTTCACCGCATCCTTCTCAGTGGTAATTATTGGATCGAGGCCCAAAATATCCGCTTTGACGTAGCAGTGATGATCAGGGAATGCATGCTCAATGATGGAGAGTCCTGCCTGCTCCAAGCCCTCGAAAAAGCGATCGGGAGATGCAATGCCCGTAACGGCCTGAAGATCTCCTAGTCGAGCCAACTCACTCAGCTTTAAATGTTGGCCTGGATCATCCGATCGGTAAACATAAGCCATCGAACTTTGTGAGCCAAAAACGGGAGTTGTGGTGTGCACACCCATGGCCTCCAGCATCTGTTTTGGTTGATCCGTTCCGCGAACAACAATAGCATCCATCTCATCGAGAACACTCAAGGGTTCCCGGAGTGGCCCAAAAGGAAGCTCCAACCCATTGCCGATCCCCTGATCTTTGTTAAAAACACAGATCGAGAAGTCTCGCCAAAGGCGGGTATTTTGAAGTCCGTCATCGGACAAAATCACGTTAACTTGGTGCTGCGCGTGCAAACGCTCAACAGCACGCGCCCGGTCACGACAGACAATGACAGGACAGCCCACCCGGTGCTTGAGCATCAAGGGCTCGTCGCCAACCTGAGACGGCAAGCTGTCCAAGCCCACTTCGACCGGCAGATCGCGGGCCATTCCCCCGTACCCTCGACTCACGATGCCGGGCTTGAAACCGGCCTCTATTAACCGAAGCGCTAAACTTGCAACGAGGGGTGATTTGCCAGAACCACCGACAACCAAATTGCCGATACAAACGACTGGAATTTGCCGGGCGACCTGTGGAGCGATGCTGACCTTTTTTCGCTTCCGACGCATCCAAGACGCAATGAACGGCGTCAACAAGCGACTTAAGCCCGAACTCGGCCGCGACCAACGTGCCGGCCATCCGTGCATCTGCCCTCGCCAACCAAACCCACTTTTCATCCGTACAATCCCTGTCTCACTTCGTGCAGAATCTGCATAGATTGAGTATGCTCCGCGCTGTCACAAAGGAAAAGGACGATCCGTGTCAATTGAAGGTTGGGGAGTTGCACCTCCTTCCACCCCCTTAAATGCTTGGCAAACCATCAAAGCGAAGCTCGATCTGTGGCTCGTAGACCATGGGTTTTTGCGTGCGCTCTATTCCAACCGTTTCGAGCTACCTGGCCCCATGTACCGGAGCAACCAACCTAGTGAGGCACAGATTCGCGGCTACAAACACGCGCTTGGCCTCAAAACCATCATAAATTTGCGCGGCTACAACCCGACACAAGGACGTTACCAGCTCGAAGCCAAAGC
>JAGYIK010000112.1 GCA_018402605.1 Litorivicinus sp.
TGTAAGTCAGATCCCAATCCTGACAGCTGAGGAAGAAAAAGAACTCGCGGATCGTTTGTATTATGAGAGCGACCTCGACGCGGCCCGTGCGTTAGTCATGTCTCACCTGCGGTTTGTAGTGCACATCGCGCGCAGTTATTCAGGATATGGATTGCCGCAGGCCGATCTAATCCAAGAAGGCAACGTTGGCCTGATGAAGGCGGTCAAGCGATTCAACCCAGAAATGGGTGTCCGTTTGGTCTCGTTTGCCGTGCATTGGATTAAGGCGGAGATGCACGAGTACATCTTACGGAATTGGCGGATCGTGAAAGTAGCGACCACCAAAGCGCAACGTAAGATGTTCTTTAACCTGCGTAGTGCCAAGAAGAAACTGGCATGGTTCACCGCAGCTGAAGTGACGTCAGTCGCGGGTGACCTGGGTGTCAGCGAAGACGTGGTGCGGCAAATGGAAGGTCGTTTGGCCGCCCAAGATATGTCGTTTGATGGATACAGCGATGACGATGATGATTTGTCGATGGCTCCGGCGCACTATCTTGAGGCCTCAAACGCTGACCCTGCGCAAATTCTTGAAAAACAGGATTGGACAGATGATTCAACGGATCGTTTGTACCAAGCGCTCGGTGACTTGGATGACCGCAGTAAAGATATTTTAGCGAGCCGTTGGTTGTCTGATCAAAAATCCACCCTGCACGAGCTCGCAGACAAGTACAATGTGTCTGCGGAACGGATTCGGCAACTTGAAAAGAATGCCATGAAGAAGGTCAAGACGGCACTTGTCGCCTGTTGATCCGAGCAGGAATCGAAAAAGGCCGCAACAGCGGCCTTTTTTATTGAGGAAGAATGCATGAAGCTCAAGGTGAACGGTGAAGAGGAAAGCGTCGAGGTCTCCACGCTAGCCGACTATCTTGCCACTCAGGAGTTGGTTGGAAAGCGGATTGCTGTCGAGCACAATGGCGAAATTGTGCCGAAGTCTGCATTTACGACGACCCAGTTACGGGACGGTGATGTTCTTGAAATTGTGCATGCGATTGGTGGAGGTTAGGGGTTAAGTGGTCACAGAGCTGAAAGTGGGGTCCTACACCCTTAAGTCGCGTCTTCTTGTGGGGACCGGCAAATACAAGGATCTTGTAGAAACCGGCGAAGCCATTGCAGCCAGTGGCGCTGATGTGGTGACAATGGCCGTTCGTCGCACGAATTTGGGCCAGCACCCCAATGAGCCGAATCTATTGGATGTGATCTCTCCGGACCGCTACATCTTGTTGCCAAATACGGCCGGTTGTCATACCGCGGACGATGCGGTTAGGACCTGTCGATTGGCACGTGAACTGTTGGATGGCCATAATTTAGTCAAGCTGGAAGTGATTTCGAAATCGAGAACACTGTACCCCGATGTGGTTGAGACATTGGCGGCTGCCCGCACACTGGTTGCTGAGGGCTTTGAGGTGATGGTGTACACCTCGGATGATCCGTTAATCGCCATTGAATTAGAACAGATCGGCTGCGTTGCTGTGATGCCACTCGGCGCACCCATTGGTTCAGGGTTGGGCTTACAAAATCCGTACAATATCCGTGAGATCCTCGATCAACTGTCTGTTCCTGTCATCGTCGATGCCGGAGTGGGTACAGCCTCCGATGCGACGGTTGCAATGGAGCTTGGGTGTGACGGGGTATTGATGAATACCGCGATCGCTGAGGCGCGCGATCCAGTCAAAATGGCACACGCAATGCGACTGGCTATCGACAGCGGACGGTTGGCCTTTGAAGCTGGGCGAATGCCGAGAAAGCGCTATGCCGATGCCTCGAGTCCAGAGACAGGTTTGATTGAATGACGCTCGAAGCCGAAAAGCGCCGAACGGTGCGGAGCTTTGTCTTGCGCGCTGGACGGATGACCGACGCGCAGGATAAGGCCTATCAGACACTGTGGGACGAATATGGCCTTGTATGTCAGCACCACCGACTGGATTTACAGGCGGCCTTTGGGCGTCAGGCTCCGGTCGTTCTCGAGATTGGGTTTGGCATGGGGGATTCGCTGCTCGAGCAAGCCATGGCTGAACCTGAGCGCGATTTCTTGGGCGTCGAAGTGCATAAACCCGGCGTCGGTCGTTTGATGAATGAAGCGAAAAAAGCAGGCGTCAGTAACTTACGTGTGCTGTGTGAGGATGCGGTTGAGGTCCTCTCAGATGGCCTTGGCCCGCAGTCACTCGCGGGTGTACAAATTTACTTTCCAGACCCCTGGCATAAGAAGCGCCACACGAAGCGCCGTCTCGTGCAACCGGCGTTCATCAACTTGCTCGCGCATCGCGTGACCCTGGGTGGGTTCTGTCATTTAGCGACAGATTGGGCCCCCTATGCGCACTGGATGCTCGAAGTCTTCAGTCAAAGTGCTGCTTGGGAGAATACATCTCCAGACGCGGACTTTGTGCCGCGACCGCCACGACGTCCGATTACCAAATTTGAGACGCGCGGCGAGCGTCTGGGCCATGCGGTGTTTGATTTAGTCTACTTGCGTAAAGCGTCAGACCAACATCTCTAATAAGCTGTTCAGGTGACGCCAGCCAAGGTCGGTCGCTTGAAATCGTCCAGACTCTAAGAGTCCGAGACCATCAGCTCGCCCTAAATGGCGTCCACGGTATGTTTCTGCGTTGAGGCCTGTCCGCTCCTCAAATAATGCGTAGCTGATGCCTGCTTTGAGGCGAAGGCCATTCATCAAACATTCAGCGCCGAGATCTGTCGCAGATAGGCTCGTCTCCTGTGCGGCCGGATCGACCCGTCGCAGATAGTGGTGGGGCTGGCGCGTTCGCGTAGTCCGGATGACTCCACTTTCTGAGGTCACCTTGCCGTGCGCGCCTGCGCCGATACCGAGATAGTCACCGAATTGCCAGTAATTGATGTTGTGCCGTGCCTCTTCACCAGCAACCGAATAGGCGGAGACTTCATAGTGTGCAAGACCCATTGCGCTGATGCGGTCCGAACCCAAGGTCTCAGAGGCCTCCATGACCGATTCCGTAGGTAACGCCGGGGGGTGCGAATAAAATGCCGTATTGGGCTCAATGGTGAGCTGATACCAGGATAAATGGGTGAGCCCTAAGGCTTGAATCTGGTCGAGGTCCCGTTTGACATCATCCGGTGTCTGTCCGGGTGTGCCGTGCATGAGATCCACATTGATCCGCCTGAATCCGGCCTGCCGCGCTTCTTCAATCATCGCAATGGCATCATCCCCTTGGTGAATGCGTCCCAGTGCTGCGAGCTGTTGTTGTTGGAAGCTTTGCACGCCAATGGAGAGCCGATTGACGCCTAAGTCAAAATAGCCCGGAAGGTGCCCGAGATCCCGGGTTCCCGGGTTGGCTTCAAGTGTGATCTCTGTTGATTGGTCGATCAGCCCAGAGGACTTCAGGGTCTGAAAGAGTGGCTTCAACGCCTCTGGCGGCATCAGACTGGGCGTGCCACCGCCAAAAAATACCGAGCCAAAGGGTTCTGCGCCATAGCGTTCCAGGTCATGCTCGAGATCACGTACGAGGGCCATGCCGTACTCTGCAAAAGGAGGATTGTTTGCTTCGTGACTATTGAAGTCACAATAGGGACACTTTCGGATGCACCATGGGATATGGACATACAGTGCGCGCGGCACTGTAGTCATG
>JAGYIK010000113.1 GCA_018402605.1 Litorivicinus sp.
AGCGACTGATCGACGTATTCCAAGCCCATGACATTGGGTATTTTTTCTACAATGGGGGTGGCGACAGCCAAGATACGGCAAATAAAGTCAGCCAACTCTCAAAGACGCTTGGCTATCCAATCACCTGTATCGGCGTACCCAAGACCATCGACAATGATCTGCCACACACAGATTGCTGCCCAGGGTTTGGATCGGTTGCAAAATATGTGGCGACCTCAATCCGCGAAGCCGCTCTCGATGTCGAATCGATGGCCGCCTCGTCCACTAAGGTGTTTATTCTTGAGGTGATGGGCCGTCATGCAGGCTGGATCGCAGGTGCCGCGGGCCTTGCGCAGAACGACGAGCACCCGGCGCCACACATCATCCTCTTCCCGGAACGTGTCTTTGATCGTGCGCAGGTGATGGCAAAAATCGCTAAAACGGTCGAGGCGCAGGGTTTTTGTGCGATCGTTGCGAGCGAGGGCATCCGCGACGCGGAGGGTCGCTTTGTTGCCGAAACAGGCGTCCGTGATGCGTTCGGGCATGCGCAACTGGGCGGGGTTGCACAGCGGCTGGCAGAGATGGTTCGCGACGATCTCGGACTGAAATATCACTATGCCATTGCAGATTACTTACAGCGGTCAGCGCGACACATCGCATCACAAACCGATGTGGATCAGGCCTACGCTCTCGGCCGTCACGCGGCCTTACTGGCACACCAGGGCGCAAACGCCGTGATGCCGACCATCGTCAGAACCCGTGATAAGCCGTACAGCTACATCCTCGGCCAGGTGCCCTTGGCAGAGGTGGCCAATATTGAGAAGCCCATGCCGGATGCCTACATCACGGATGACGGGTTTGGCATCACCGATGCCGCACGCACCTATTTTGCACCGCTCATCGAAGGCGAGGCCTTTCCACCATTTCACAATGGCTTACCGGACTATGTTCGGTTGCAATACCAACTGGTGAAACCCAAATTGGCACCGTTTACGGTGTAATCGTATTTTAACTGACTCAACGGAGACCTCATGAGTTTCAACGACATCCCAGCGGGAAAGGACATCCCGAACGACATTTACGTCGCCATTGAAATCCCGGCCAACTCAACGCCGATCAAATACGAGATCGAAAAAGAGTACGACGCCCTGTTTGTGGATCGCTTTATGGCCACCCCGATGTTCTATCCAGCAAACTATGGTTATGTGCCAAATACTCTGGCCGACGACGGTGATGCGCTGGATGTGTTAGTTGTGACACCTTACCCAGTGCAGCCTGGCTCGATCATCCGTTGTCGCCCAATCGGCATATTGGATATGAGTGATGAAGCTGGACGGGACTCAAAGGTCCTCGCTGTTCCCCACGACAAACTGACGACGCTCTACAAGGACGTGAAGGAGCCACAGGATCTCGGAAGCCTCTTGCTCGATCAAATCGCACATTTCTTCGAAAACTACAAAGATCTTGAAGTCGGCAAGTGGGTCAAAGTTGAAGGCTGGCGCGGATCCGATGCCGCTCGCGATGCAGTCATCGCGGCGGTTGAAGCGGCCAAGAAATAATCTAGCCCTGAGACAATAGTGCACGCAGATCCGAGAGGGCTGCGTGCGCTCTGGAAATATAACTCGCCATCACTAATGAGTGATTCGCAAACAATCCAAATCCCGAGCCATTCAAAACCATCGGCGACCACAGTGTTTGCTGTGTGGCCTCCAATTCACGAATCACCTGTCTCAGAGAGACTCTGGCATTTTTGTCTTCGAGGACGGATGCAAAGTCATGCTCCACCGCCTTCAAAAAATGCAGCAGCGCCCATGCAGAGCCACGTGCTTCAAAAAAGACATCGTCAATCTCGAGCCACGGCGTTTTGACTTGACGCTCAGAGAGCGCAGTGGTCGATTGACTGGCGGCTGGATCGCCGGCCAGGTCCGTATTAAATCGGGTCTGGCCGACGCTCGCAGACAAGCGCTGACTCAACGAACCCAATCGTGTTTCCACATCGGAGAGGTAATTACGAAGGTTGTCAGCGCGCGCGAAAAATTGTGCGTTATCGCTCTCTGTTGCCAGACGGTTTTGGTACCGACGCGCAGCAATTAGGGCTTTTCCATAACTCGACTCAGCAGACGGAAACCATTTTTGACTGTCGTAATTTAACGCCGGCTCCGCGATGACAAGATCCGCATCTTCTGTGGACTGTGACTGACTGCGCGAGAGATCTTTTCGCAGGGCGCGCGCCAAATCGCGGGTCTGCACGAGCACACCAAATTCCCAATTCGGCATGTTATCGAGCCAAATACCGGGCGGAGTCACATCATTGGATAAATAACCGCCGGGTTTGTTGAGTAATGTATCTGTCACGTAAATCAGCGCGCCCACGGTCGCGTTACCCACTGTTGGCGCAGCGTTATCTGGCTGTGTGGCTTGCAAAATCGTCTCGACAGACGCCTGCTCAGGAGGCTGACTCCAGTGAATCCCGAGAAGCAACGCGCCGATAAGGTACAGCGACAACCCACCGAGCCCCGCGGCGACCCAGGTCGATTGACGAGTCCAGTTTTCAAGGCGAGTCTTCATGGATTCAAGCATGTTCAATCCGTTTCATTTACTGATGATGCGAGTATGCTAGGGCAATATGACAACCGGAGAGGAACTGTGCAACGGAGCGTTTCAATTTTTATCGCTTTGAGCCTCGCATTGGTGGCGCAAGTCGCTTCCGCACAGGGTACCTTTGGTTCCATGTTTCAGTCCTCCTCGATACTCCCGATCGAGTCCGCATTCCAAATCAATCGTGTTTCTCGCGATCAGATCGAGATTCGCATCGCTGATGGCGTCTATTTGTACGATAATCAAACCCGGGTTGAAACAACGGACGGGTCGGAAATCTCCGCAAGTCGTCCAGATGCGGAGATGTATGACGATCCGATTTTCGGCCCAACACCGATTCATCGCGGGCAAATCCAGCTGACGCTCGCAACATCGGATGAAACCGTCATACTGCACTATCAGGGATGCGCTGATATTGGTTTCTGTTATCCGCCCGCGCAGACAGAACTGTCATTTTCGCGTTAATTCGCGCAAAATAGACGTGCTTTCCTGATTTTAGGGCGTGTCATGGCGGAAATTCTTGTTCTCAACGGACCCAATCTGAACCTGTTGGGTCGACGTGAACCACATATTTACGGGGCCACGACGCTCGACGATCTAGAGCGCTCATTATCACATCACGCGCCAAGCGACGTCACATTGCAATTCTTCCAGACCAACCACGAAGGTGAGATGGTCGAGCGCATTCAACGCTTGCTTGACCAACCTGTATCAGGAATCGTTATTAACCCGGCGGCCTGGACACACACCAGTGTCGCAATCCGAGACGCTATTGCAGCGATCAAGATCCCGTTCGTCGAAGTGCACATTTCCAATGTGCACACGCGTGAGCCCTTTCGGCATCAATCGTATTTCTCCGATCTCGCCCTGGCTGTCATTGCCGGCTGCGGGCTTCAGGGTTATGAGTTTGCATTGAAGACACTACATCAACATTTGAAGGATCAATAATCGATGGATATCCGCAAGATCAAAAAGCTGATCGAGTTACTTCACGACACCGATGTCGCCGA
>JAGYIK010000114.1 GCA_018402605.1 Litorivicinus sp.
ATTTCTGATTCATTCATAATCAGAAGTTCTTCACCGTCGACTTTGATGGTGTTTGATCCTGAGTACTGACCAAAAACCACGTGATCACCGACCTTGACTGCAAGTGCACGGATTTCACCGTTGTCGAGTGGCTTACCGGTGCCTACGGCAACGATCTCACCACGATTCGGCTTCTCAGCTGCTGATCCCGGCAGAACAATCCCGCCGGCCGTTTTAGTTTCCTCTTCCATGCGACGAATAACGACGCGATCGTGGAGTGGACGAATGTTCATTTCCTGATATCTCCGAACTTTATAAGAATGAACTCAGGCTTGCGCCTTCCCTCGACCCTCCCAACCCAATGAGTTGGAACGCTTTCCTTAGCTCACCTGTGGGGGGTTAACCGCCAGGGACTACCTGTCCCCAGGACAGAGCCGTTAATGTGGACGGGATATGCATTTTCAACAGTCGAACTAAAATTTTCTCTCATCGACTCGGCGGTACTCGCCCTCAATGATGATTTTGTCGCGGTAACGATCAATCAATCGGAATAAAACCCACTGACGGGTTTGCGGAATGAGTAGAAGAAAACCAAAGGTATCAGTGACAAAGCCAGGGGTGAGCAAGAGCGCGCCACCAACCGCAATCATCACACCATTGACCAACTCAGATGCTGGGATTGCACCCTGATCCATCTTTCTGCGCGCACTCAAGATGGTGGCAAGTCCCTGACGCTTCAAAAGCGACAAACCGATACTGGCAGTTAAAACCACCAGCGCAATCGTTGGTAAGGCACCTATCCGGGAGCCCACCTCAATTAAAATCCACATCTCAACAATGGGGATCAAGACAAATAGAAATAACGGCATGAACATCCTCCAGCAACACAGCATACCGATTTGTTAATCGCGGACCAAAGAGGGGTGGCATTTTTTTGCGGTGCAACTAAACTGGCTTAAATTATTGCAACGCAACATTTTCACTGTTGCACATCGGTACTGACGCTAAGGAATGGACATGGAATTAAACGGAAAGGTCATCGTAATTACTGGGGGCGGCCAAGGACTCGGTCGGGCAATGGCTTTGCGCCTCGCAAAAAAATCACCACATCTCGCTTTGATTGATATGAATACAGAAAAACTCGCTGAGACCAAGTCCATGTGCGAAGCACTTGGCGCCACCGCATCGACATGGGTGTGCAACGTTTCAGATGAAACCGAAGTGGATCAAACCTTTGCCGCCATCCGCGCCGAAACCGGCCGCCTTGATGCTGTGGTGAATAATGCCGGCATTACCCGTGATGCACTGTTCCTAAAGGTGAAAGAAGGCCAGGTTGAAAAACGCATGAGCCTTGAGCACTGGCAGCAAGTGATCGACGTCAACCTGACTGGTGTTTTCCTGTGCGCACGCGCTGCTGCCACAGAAATGGTCAACGCCGGAGAAGGTGGTTGTATCATCAACATCTCATCCATCTCGCGCCACGGCAACATGGGCCAAACCAACTACACGGCAACCAAGGCCGGTGTTGCTGCGATGTCGGTCACCTGGGCGAAAGAATTGGCTGCACAGAAAATCCGCTGTGCCGCCATTGCACCGGGCTATATCGGCACCGAAATGGTCATGTCAATGAAGCCCGAAGCACTCGATAAAATTGCCTCTGGCATTCCGGCGAAGCGTCTCGGCGCACCCGATGAAATCGCCCATGCGGTCGAATTCATCCTCGAAAATGATTACATCAATGGACGCGTCATCGAAGTCGACGGCGGCCTTCGCATCTAAACAACCCTTGCCTTTCCGATCAAGCATCCGACAATGGGTGTTTGATTGGGATCGCACATGACACTCCACGAGACCGTTCGCATCTACCTTGACCGGCGCATGCTGTGGGTATTCCTCATGGGTTGTGCCAGCGGCTTTCCGTGGGTGCTGATTGGCTCAGCAATGTCCGGGTGGTTAAAAGACGCTGGACTCACACGCACCGCGATCGGATTTTTTGGATCCATTTTTGTGGTGTACGCCATCAATTTTCTGTGGGCACCACTTTTGGATCGCGTTAAATTACCGGGACTCATCGTGCTTGGTCAGCGACGGAGCTGGATATTTTTCGCGCAAGCGCTGATGCTCGGGCTCACCTGCCTGATTGCCACCATCGACCCTGCGATCTCCATACTGACCACGTCGCTCTTGGCGCTCGGGATCGCCATCGCCTCCGCAACCCAAGATGTCGCTATTGATGCCTTCCGTATCGATCACTTCAGTCAAGCACCCAAGCATTTTTTGCCAGCTGCTTCAGCTATGGCGGTAATTGGATGGTGGACCGGATATTCACTTCCAGGGTATGTGGCATTTCGGTATGCAGACAGTCTGGGGTGGTCTGGCGTGTATTGGATTCTTGCTGGATTCGTCGCTGCACTGATGCTGGCAACACTTTGGGTCCATGAGCCGGAGTCGGATCGTGATGCACTGCAAGCAGAAATCACAGCACAGTACCGTGGTCTCTCGACAACCCCATGGCAGCGATTGATTCGCTGGTTGGTCATCACAGTGTGGGAACCACTGGCTGAGTTTTTGCGACGCAATGGTCTGCAAACAGCCCTGTATATTCTGTTGTTTGTGTTCTTATTCAAAATCGGTGAAGCCTTCTTGGGACGGATGTCGATCGTCTTCTACAAAGAAGTGGGGTTCAGCAACGCCCAGATCGCTGATTACACCAAAATGCTGGGGTGGGCCGCGACAGTCGGTTTCACCTTACTGGGTTCATTCATCAATGTACGACTCGGTGTGGTCAAAGGACTCTTGATCGGAGGATCCGCGATGGCGCTGAGTAATCTGATGTTTGCTTGGATGGCCGTCGCCGGACCTCAGGAATGGCTCTTTGCAGCAACGATTCTTGTCGACAACTTCACCACCGCATTTTCCAGTGTGGCATTTGTCAGCTTTCTCACTGCACTGACCGGTCGCGCGTTTTCGGCCAGTCAATATGCACTGCTGGCATCCATCGGCAATTTAGGGCGAACGACACTCGCCAGTGGCAGCGGTTGGTTTGTCGATCTGACCGGAAGCTGGGTGTTATTTTTCATTTTGACCACCATCTTGGTGATTCCAGGTTTACTGCTGTTGTTAACGATCCGACAACGGATTGCTTCTTTAAAAAATGAGGACACCCATGGGTAATCGACTGACCAAGCTCTACACAAAGACCGGCGATGACGGAACAACCGGGCTTGGCGATGGTACCCGCACCCGAAAAGACAGCGCACGTATTGAGGCGGTTGGCACCATCGATGAATTGAATTCCTGGGTCGGGCTGCTCCTCGCTGAACTGCCTTCTGATGAACCATTGATCGCTCCGCTCACCGAAATACAGCACCGTTTATTCGATTTGGGCGGTGAACTGGCAGTTCCTGGATTTACACTGATTCATGACCACATGGTCACGGATCTCGAGACACTCTGTGACGCATTGAATGCAGAAGTCCCACCCTTGAAAGAATTCATCTTGCCGGGCGGATCGACTGCTGCTGGGTATTGTCACATGGCTCGGGCGGTCGCGCGGCGGGCGGAACGGGTGATTGTGACCCTCGCTAATTCAGAAGA
>JAGYIK010000115.1 GCA_018402605.1 Litorivicinus sp.
GCCAAGATTTTCAGATCAAACATTATTGATTTCCGCGCGAGATACTCGGCGTCATACCTAACCTTATCGATCAGATTCAGATCATCGCGCCCGTTCAACTGCGCCCACCCGGTCAACCCAGGTGTCAGCCTATGCACTTTAAGTTGAGTGCGAAGCTGGATGAGATCCGTTTGATTATGCAAAGCGGGGCGGGGACCGACTAGGGACATGTCCCCCACTAAAATACTCCAAAGCTGCGGCAGTTCATCAAGACTCGTTTTACGCAAGAATGAACCGACAGGTGTAAGCCAGTCATTGGGATCCACCAATAGATGTGTGGCCACTTCAGGTGCGCTTACGACCATGGTGCGGAACTTTGGCATCAGGAAACGCACATTATCTCGTCCGTAGCGCACACTCCAATAGAGTACCGGGCCATCTGAGGTTAGCTTCACAACCAAGGCCACGATCAATAGAAGGGGCACTATGAGTATCAAAACGCAGAGTGAAAGAATTACGTCCACTAATCGTTTCATCAAGGCCACAACCTAGCGATTCACTGCAATTGATTTAATATATTCAACATACGAGCTAACCACAGCACTCTCTTCAAAATGTGCAAGGGCGCGAATCTGAGCGGCTCGACCGAGTTCATCCCGAAAATGGTGATCAACGGCCAATCGTTTAATCGCATCAGCCAAGCTTTCGATATCACCAACTGGAGTAAGCAGACCTGTTTGCGCGTCGACGATGGCATCGCGAATTCCATAAATGTCGGAGCCAATCGCCGTCAGCCCCATTGCCGCAGCCTCCAGAATGACCATCCCAAAGCCTTCGCGATAACTAGGGAGACAAATAAAATCTGCGGCAGCGAGTATCTTCTCGGGTTCGGTTGAGAATCCAATCACATGGACTCTCGATTGCATCGACTCAGGGATCACCGCCATGAGACGTTCTACCATGGATTCCTCGTCAGGACCGGCAACAAGTAACCATAACGTCGGCAAATCGGTGGCGACAACAGCATAGGCCGCCGCCAAATCTAAAATGCCTTTGTCGACGGTTAGGCGACCGAGAAAAAGACATACTATCGCCTCATTAGGCAGTAACAGGGCTGCTCTCATGGATGCACGCACTGCCTCATGACGCGAAAAACGTTTTGTATTCACTCCACAAACTGAACCTTCACCGAGCACGCGAACATAATTAGCAGGTACCACCCCCTGATCTTCCAAATACTGCTTCTCGCTCGCGCTTACCGCTAGAACATGAGTTGCAAGACGCGCAATCAAGATATCAATCAACTTCAGCAAACTGCGAATCGCGCCTGATCGAGAGGCCCAGACCTCACCTTGAAATAAATGAAGTCGGACTGGGCAACGAGTCATAAATGCAGCCAACAGGCCGAGCAGTCCAGCTTTGGGTACCAAGGTAACGACAACATCAAAGCGCTCTTCTTTGAAGAGAGTTGTCAGCTGCCAAAGTGCACGAAGGTCGCGCCAGGGCGAGATCTTTCTCTCGATTGATACATGAAACTCTCGGCCAGATACCCCGAGTGGTGGCAAGTAGGAATCTAATCGATGGTTAAAAACCACTGTTAAATCGAAATCATCCGAAAGTTGCTCTAGGTGTGGCCTGAAGAAAAAATGCATGGTTAGAGGAGTCGCGGCAACGAGACACAACTTAGGACGCGTCAATCCGATCAATCGACACTCCAATTCTTCAAATCGAGGAAAATCATGCTTAGGAACATAGCCCCTGTATTAACAAAAGCAACACTTTGTTTGGTACCGACTACACCTTTTAGACGAGCACGCTACCGCCCCCCAGAGCCGTTACCCAGGAAATAGAGAAGCTCTCAATCGACAAACTCCACAAACGAGGTAGTCGATCAATCTAACGAGCGGCCCTGCTAAACAAACGCGGAATAATCTGATTCCTGACCCGATTAAACCAATATCGCAACTTTAAATACAGCGCACTGTGCTTTCGACGATTTTGATCAAGCGACGTCCTAAATTGGCCAGTTATTGAGCCCTGAGTTGCCAAACATTCAGAGGTCCAATAGTGACGAACCCCTAATTCCATGTCGAGTGCTTTCAAAAAGTGATCAGCCGGCTTATCAATTCGATGATCAACCAGCCATTCGAGCCGACGCCGGCATCCCACCTGATCCAATAAGTATGCCTCTGCCGTCGACAAAGGTTTCTCAATTAAACAAAGATCAGGCGACGACATAAATCGACTGTCGATCTTGTTGTCTGCTCCGCCCAAAAAGATCAACCAACCGGGGTCCAAGAACTCTGCAAGCGCAAGAGTCTTAGCTAATCGATCAGCGAACCCCTCGAAGAGGATGGCATCATCTTCGAGCACAAGGCAAACAGATTGATTTCGCTCAACCATTAGCCGTTGTGCATGCAGATGCTTTAAGACAGCTGACACGCTCGGCAAAGGCAGACAGCCATCAGAAATACGCGCCAAATCATGATTTGCAAGGTCGGGAACGTCGAAGTCCCAAATATATTCGAGAGTCAGTCCAGCAACAGACGCTTGTGCATTCATATGCGTATGGCGATCGTGAAAGGATCCTACGCTAATCACATAGACTGGAAGGAAAGCAATCCGTTCGCGATTCGCTGTCTTTTTATCGCGAACCATGCTGGTGCCCCGACATATCCGGCATCCCCTTTGATAGCTGAGAAGCTGCCAGGAGCGCACCTAGCATAATCCAAAGCAATCGCCCCTCGACAAATGCAGAAAAATGTCCATTGGCGAAGCCATTTGCAGCCGTTGCCGCGAGAACAATTAAGCCGGAACAGACATATGGCGATGTCTGACGAGTCAGCGCACAACAGATCAATCCACCCACAAAAATCGCCAAGCCAACGATCCCGTACTCTGCTGCAATGTGCAAGTATTGTTGGTGTGGGTCATCCGTTACTAAAGCACGCCATCCCGTCGCATCTTTGACCTGATCTTCGTACCGGATCTCAAAAGCGCCCGCACCCGTTCCGATGAGAGGCGACTCGCGAACTAAGGCAATCGTATTAGTCCACATCACAATGCGAACGCCCAAATTGGTATAAGCCTCGGAATCGAATGCGGCGTTCGCTTCCTGGAAAGCAATCAAAATACGAGATCGCGAGTTATCAGATGCCACGAGTCCAAGCAATACGACAGAAAATCCAATCACCCCTGCAAGCTTCCGGTAGCGGGGAAATAGCATATATCCGGCACCTGCCATGGAAATCAGCAGGAACAGGTAGCCACTCCGACCTCCCAACACAAATAGAATGTTGCCGACAAAGCAGATCACAAAGACGAAGAGTACAGCTCTCTGAAGCATGGCTTGTCCGGATTCAGCGAAGATAAAAATCGCACACACTGCGGCAGCAGCGAATACAACTCCTTGAGTTGCATAATTTTCGAGCAGATGTTGCGGCTCTCGGTCCAGCGTAATAACACCCCAGAATCCAAGCCAAGACATCACCATGTACCCAGCCGCCACTCCGATCAGTACCCACCAAACCAACCGTTTTGCACTGTC
>JAGYIK010000116.1 GCA_018402605.1 Litorivicinus sp.
CCGTACCATGAACTCTTTGAGGATGTCATTCTGAATGGTTCCTGAGAGTTTGTCCTGTGACACGCCTTGTTCTTCAGCGGCGACAATGTAGCCCGCGAGAATTGGAAGCACTGCACCATTCATAGTCATCGAGACGGAGACTTGATCCAGTGGGATGCCGTCGAACAACACCTTCATGTCCTCCACAGAATCGATCGCGACTCCGGCTTTACCCACGTCGCCCGAGACGCGAGGATGATCGGAGTCATAGCCGCGGTGTGTTGCGAGGTCAAAGGCAACAGAGACGCCTTGTCCACCGGCAGCGAGGGCTTTTCGATAAAATGCGTTGGATTCCTCAGCTGTTGAGAAGCCAGCATACTGACGGATTGTCCAGGGCCTGCCAGCATACATGGTGGCTTTGGGGCCGCGGAGAAATGGCGCCATTCCGGGCATGGAGTGACGCGCGTCGATGTGAGCGACATCCGCTTCGGTGTACAGCATTTTTAACCCGATCCCTTCTGGGGTGTACCAGGTCATCTCATCAGGCGTGAGACCTTTGGTCTCCTTGCCAACGAGGGTGTTCCAAGCATTTTTTTCTGTCATGACCGTCTCACAGGTTCTCTAGTGCATTGAGCGTATGGATGGCGCGCGCTTCGCGGATCGCTTCGGGATCCGTCATTTCAGCGGCTTCATCCGGTTCGATCCGATACAGGGGTTGTCCCTTCTTGACGATCACACCATCGCCTTGATCCACAAGCACCTCGGTGACCGTACCTGAAAACTCCGCATACACCTTATTGAACATTTTCATGACCTCAATGATGTACAGGGGCTCGCCAACCGAGAAATGAGTTCCGACCTGTAAGAACGCGGGAGACCCCGGCGTTTCTTGCGCATAGAACATTCCACCCGACACTGCGACGATCTCGTTGGCAGAGGCTTTCGGCGGTGGGACCAAAATTTTTCGCGCTTCTTCGGTTCGTGTCGCATCACGCAAACGCTCTGGAATGCTCACGCTTAAATCTGCATTCACAGTGAGTTCATCAAATCCAGCGTGAATCGATGTTTTCACAAGTAAACCCAAAAGCTCCAATCCCATTTGGAATCCGCGGTGCGCCGCTTGGATTTCAGGCCAATCTGCATCCGCTAACTCTGCGGGGACGTTTGGTGCGGCCAAGAGCGCTTGCCACTCATTCCAACCGCGCTCACCAATCAGGACAGACAGGTGTTCATAGAACTCAAGCCCCTGTTCCAGAATCAGCTGGTCATGATCCCAAATCACATCCATCGCAGCCACATCCGCGCGCGCATCCATATTGAGGTAGTGGTAGAGGTCGGCCAAGACCTCAAATGGATTGTCGTGCCAGACCAGTGCGTTGTTGTTGAGCGACCATTGATGACGTGTTTTGGCGATCCAGCCGATGAGGAGGTGCGGATTGGCACTTACCAGCTTCAGTGGTCGACAAATCAGCGTTTGCTTTCTGGCTAAGACATCGGCATCGACCGACTGCGACATCAAATGTGCAAATCCCACCTCAAAATCGAGTTGCGATGCCTCACGGGATAGGAGGCCCGCCAATGTCAAATAGGGCTGAATGAATGCGGTGGTCGATTTTGCATGTGGATCTTGCGCTAAAAACCAATGCACAAGCCATAGTGGAATTCGAGATTGGTTTGCACATCTTGCCCATCGATCGTCATTTGCCGCAGGACTTCAGCCATTGCCAAGTAACTGTCACGGCGATTTGGGCCGACGGTCGGTAACGGCGCAATATTCGAATCATAGGCACCGGCCGGGTGTATTTCATGAAGCCACCGGTGTCTGGGTTGGCGACACAGATGCCTTGGTCATCGCGAATTTTCGCAGTCAATTGGCGGAGACCAGTGTTCGATGACGCCACCGGCATGCGGCGCAAGACCCGCGTTGGTTGCGTTTAAACGGGCTTCGACGGATGCGGGCTGGCGTAGCACGCGAGTGGGTTTGGGGAGCCGCGTTTTGTGCCAAGCGATGAGGGCCATGGCTTCAACCAGCGAGTTCACAATAAAGTAATCACTCGGATCGGCAGGATTCTCAAATCGCAGTCCATAACACAGTTCACTGACGCGATGCTCGACCTGAATCCGCGTGTTCATTTCCATGAAGAAATGCTGATCCGCATCAACGATACACTCAAAGGTTGAGACCGAGTCGAGGCCAACCGCTTCACCAAAGCGTGTTGCTTCGGCTTCCATGCGTTTGAGAATTTCAAGATCGGTTTGCAACGCATCAGCGCGCGTCGTGTTCCCACTCTCGCGGCTTTCATTGATGGCGACCTCGAGTCCCTCGATGGTGGTTGAGACCTCTAGCAGTTTTTGCTCATGCATTTGCAATGAGCAATCCCGACCACCGAGTGTCAGACACCAATCACCGTTGCCGATGACCTGGATTTCTTGATGTCGCGTGGTCTCGATATTGAGCTCGATGAGCACGTTTTTGTTGTCACCACGACCGGTTGCTTTGACTTCGTTGAGAACCTCTTTCAAGAGGGATGGCACGAGTGCAGCTGCGGCTTCCACTTGTGCGCTCGCATCACCTGGATAATCTTTTGGCGCTTTGAGAATCCGCTGGCCCTTGCCGCCACCGCCACCGATGGCTTTTAACCGAATGCGATTATTTGGCTGCGCGGTGAAGAGAGCATGCACCTCAATTTGTGCTTGTCCTGCAATCTCATCGATGCTGATCACATCAACCAGTGCGTCATAACTGGCGGCCAAGAGCGCTTCCGCCTTGGCTTCATCGGTGGCGCCATCAGGGGCTGGCAATTGGTGTGCGGTCGCAATGGCTTCGAGGCCACCTTCGCGCGCAGCCTTGGCCAACAGTGTGCGTACAGTGAGATTATCGAGGCCCGGAACCACCGACACGTTCGCGGCGAGTGCTGTGCGCTTGGCTTCATCTTTGAGCCCCGCTTGACGCACTGTGCGGGAGCATGGGCCGATGAACGTTAGACCGGATGCCTCGATTGCTTTGACCAGGCTCTCGTCTTCCGCCATGAAGCCGTAGCCTGCGAAAATCGCGTTGTGTCCATTGTCTTTGGCAATCTGGATGATTTGCCCAATCCGTTGATCCCGCTCTTCTTTACTGGCACCGGTGTAGTCAGGAACGCGATGAATCCGTGTGGGATCGATGATGGAGCGAAGCTCCGGCGCCAGTGCATTTTGATAGGTGATGGAGTCCTTTTCTGACAGCAAAATAGCGTATTGCGCGCCCATCTCAGTGAAGACATCCATCACTTCTTTTCGGATCGGGCCGCGGCAAATAATGAGACAGTCGAGATCTTCACAGGCGAATTGGCGCACCCAAGCGGATTCAGATTGGCTCAATCGGCGATTTTGATGAATCAAATCATGACGCATTAGTGAAACTCCCTTTGCACAGCGGTCATTGGCTTGGGTGTGTAGGCGTTGATGTAACGGGCGAAGTTGTCACCGAGGGTTTGGCGCAGATCCTGTGGCATGACAATTTG
>JAGYIK010000117.1 GCA_018402605.1 Litorivicinus sp.
AATACAACATAATCAACCCGCCTGAGGTATGCCAGCTTCTGATCTTGGCCTTGGCGCTGAAGCACACTTGAATTTTTAAAATTTAACCTGCTTAAACGTAATCAAAAAATTTGCAGCACGCCGTTGAAAATCCGCGTGTTGGGAGGACATCTGTAACTCTCATATTTTCTTGGGTCTGAAGATCAGTCGCCTACCTTATTCAACATGAAGCTCCATCGATATCGGTTAAGTTGAAGGTGCGAGCATGGTCGTTATCACATAAACTTCGAATCTTAATGGGTGAACTAGGAGCAGACACATGGTGAACCCTCAGATGCGAATTTTTCGTGTCCTTATATTGATCGCATGTTGCTCTCCCACAATTGCCGCATCCCAGTCGCCTTATGTTGGAATGGAATCTCGAGAGATCAAATCGCTTTCGGAGGATGACATCAATCAGTTGCGTAACGGTGCTGGATGGGGGCTTGCATTGCCTGCCGAGCTGAACGGTATGCCAGGACCGGCGCACGTACTTGAATTACAAAGCGCACTCAACCTATCGTCTGCACAGATCAATCAAATACAGGCTCTATTCGATGACATGAAGAAAGATGCAGTTCTAGCCGGTGAGCAGCTGATCACAGCGGAGAGAGACCTCGAGGCTATGTTTGCTTCCGGCTCGGTCGACGAACTGACACTCAAATCCCTTCTTAGCGCAGCCGAACGCGCACGAGCGGAACTCCGTTTCATTCACCTTTCACAACACTACAAAACGCCTGCCATTTTGACGAACGAACAGATACGCCTTTACAGCCAATTACGTGGTTACAGCGGAAACGATCCCTGCATTAACGTCCCTGCAGGTCACAACCCAGAAATGTACAGGAAGCATATGGGCTGCAACTAAGGCTCACGCGCACCATGTGAATAGGAACTCACTATATGACCTCTAAAGACATAAACCAATTAGCCTTCTTTGTTCAGATCCCATAGCACTTTGTTTTTTGAAGACTTGGTGCTTTCAGCGTTGATGAGGCGAAACAGCCCCCAAGTGATGAATACACATGTGATCAACAACAAATGGCCAATAATGTTGTACCCGATGAACAACAGTTCAGCGGTATAAATCCCGAAAGAAATGCACCACATCGTCGCCAAAATCAAGCTGAGCAGAAATCGAAACTCTGCTGGCGAATTTTTCAACGCGTTTGTTGTGGAATTCAAAAGCCCGTAACCAAAATTGCCAAAGGCAGTTAACGTAGACATGTTCGACCTCTCAGTGCGCAGTCTATGAGGGCGCATCGATTCAACTGAGCGGCACGCCACAAGAACGACCAACCTCGAGACATCGTGATTCGATCGATGATGCAGGGGCCTGCAGACTCTCTTGACCCCAACCCAGCGTTACATAGTTTTGGTCGCGAAGATATGAAAAGGTGCAATTGCGATTCAAAGGACACCACAGGGCTCATTTACGATCGCGGCGAGGGCGGGTCGATTGGGCACAAACAAGAGCGACTAAGAGCGTAAGCGCCTGCGTTTGCGCTGTTTCCACATCACAATTACGCGCCACACGAGAAGGATGGTCACGTAACACAGGATCGAGCCCACGAACGCAAAAATAAACAACCCAGTAAATAAGGGTGCGCCGATCTCCGCAATTCTCGAGATCCAATCAGTGCTGGTCAGGGAAATTTGTTGCACTTGTTCAGCAAGCACGTCCTCGCTTACCTCACCACTCTCAACTCCCAGCACGCCCAAGCCCACTTGGTATGCCAGAAAATAGACTGGTGCAAATGTGAACGGGTTCGTCACCAGCGTACTTGCCACAACCACCGGGAGATTCGCACGGAGGAGGATCGCCATCACAGCTGCAAATGGAATTTGGGCCAGTGGGATTAATAATCCCCAGAACACACCGATCGCCAAACCGAGCGCAATACTCCGGCGATTAAAATGCCACAAGGTGGGTCTCGTCAGCATCGGACCGAGCCACTTCAGCATCGGATGACTGGCCACTTGGTCTGCCGCAGGAAAATATTTCTTAACTGATTTGGCAACCATGTGTTTGCCCTCTTTTCCGACAACGAACCGAAGCATCATTGCACATACATTTGAGTTCGGCTGTGACGCCACGATGACATGCCAAAAAGGCTTTCACACCGGTCTAGCCTTGGGTGGCAGATCGGTAATGCATCAATCAACACAGGCTCTGACACGATCACATCATCGAGTGCAGATGCGATCACCAGATTCAACCGCGTGTTCTGGCTACGCCAAACACAAATAACCGGTCGCACCCGAACTGCAAGTCTAACTGGCCTGACCATGGATTTCGATGCCCCATCAGCGCATTGATCGAACTGCGGCAACTCATGCCTTCAGCGGGGAGCCGGCACATCTTGCGATCGCATCGCGAAAAGTCGGTAACCGACAGTTCAGCGCATAGACGACGGATATGCGTTTTTTTTATAAGGTTATGCGTTAAACGTTGACTTTGGCCGCATTCTTGGGTGTAGTAGGCTATCAAACAGCTTCGACGACCGACGCTGCAACTAACAAGAAAACCAATTCGGAGGTAGACCTGATGTCAACGGATATGATTCCTGAACCGCAAAATACGTTGGACAATCCAGCGCGACGCGTCATGTTAAAGGGTGGAGCGGGCGCTGTAGCTGCTCTGGGTTTGATGCAAATGTCTCCCTCGGCACTCGCGGCATCGCACGTAAAAATTCCTGAGTTTGCTGATTGGAAGCGAATTGAAGACCTGATCGTTCACAGCGCCAACACGATGGAAACAGTTCGCGGCGCCATTCGCAGCGGCGTCATTACTCCAGCACCAACATTGTTCGTACGGAACAATCTTCCTGCGCCAAGCGCCAATATCAACGCCAATCCTGATGATTGGGAAGTGAGCTTTGCAGGCGTCAAGAACCCTCGCTCGCTCAAAGTCTCTGATTTGAAGAAAATGGGCGCAACTACCGTGGCTTCAGTACTGCAGTGTTCAGGTAACGGACGCGCATTCTTCCCGCACGGGGCAGGCGGTACACAGTGGTCTGTTGGTGCAGCGGGTTGTGTTATGTGGACGGGCGTTCCTCTGAAAGACGTCATCGCGAGCATGGGTGGATCCGTCAGCGGTATGCGTTACATCACCGGTACTGGTGGCGAAGACATTCCTGCTGGCATCGAGCCAAAGTCGATCATGGTTGAGCGGTCAGTCCCTATGGTTGCGCTTGAGAATGCGATGCTGGCATGGCAGATGAACGACGAACCATTGGATCTTGCACACGGCGGACCGTTGCGACTGGTGTTCCCTGGATACTACGGCGTCAACAACGTGAAGTATGTGAAAAACATCGCGATGACAGAGAACCAAACCGAGGCGAAAATTCAGTCTTCTGGTTACCGTATCCGTGATATCGGCGTGAAAGGCTCAGATGACCAGCCATCCATGTGGGAAATGAAT